>JAQXPY010000140.1 GCA_029100885.1 Clostridiales bacterium
TAAGGAAAATGAAGCAGAGCTTTCAGAAGGCGCAGATGAAGCAGAGCCTTAAGATAAATTTTAATTAGAGAAAGGTAACATACTGCCTATGAAATACAGAGAAGATAACGACAGGATCATGGTCATCGGTCATAAGAATCCGGACACCGATTCCATCTGTTCCGCAATAGCATACGCCCATCTTATGAATAAGGTTCGTGAAGAACGGATAAATAACGGTGAGGCACCGGAAAGCATCAAGGCATACGAACCGTGCCGTGCCGGAGTCATCAGCCCCGAAACATCCTTTGTACTCGACAGGTTTCATTTTCCTATTCCGAGACTCTGTCTGGATGTCAAGGCACAGGTTAGTGATCTCAATATACGTGAGGAACACGGTATTCTTCCGGATATAAGCCTCCGGGAAGCATGGGAACAGATGAAAAACAAAGAGCTTCAGACGCTTCCCGTGGTAGACGAGACCGGCAGCCTTACAGGCGTCATCTCAGTCAAGGATATAGCCATGGCAAATATGGATATCCTCGACTCCAATGCACTGATCAATGCCAATGTTCCTATCGGAAACATTCTCAGTACGATCAGCGGTGAGCTGCTGAACGGCGACCCGGAAGGGCGCATCAACAAGGGTCGAATCACCATCGGAGCCAGCCGTCCCGAAGCTATGGAGGGCAATTTCCTCAAGGACGACATAGTGATCCTGGGAAACAGATCCGAAATGATGCTGCGCGCCATCGAGCTTGGTGCCTCCGCCGTTATCGTCTGCATGTGCGACCGCGTTCCCGGTCAGGTCATTGAACTGGCAAAGGACAACGACTGCATCCTGATCCGCACATTAAACGACACATATACGACCTCCAGAAAACTCAATCAGAGTATACCGGTCGGAAATTATATGAAGACCGAGGATGTCATGTGCTTTGAGCCTTCCTCTCTTCTTGATGATGTCAGAGAGCTTATGAGCAGTGTCAGGTATGACTATTTTCCTGTTGTGGAAGAGAAAAAAGTCATTGGTCTGATCTCAAAGAGAAACTTTATCTGTCTCAAAAAAAAGCAGCTGGTGCTTGTGGATCATAATGAAAAGAGTCAGTGCGTGGACGGCTATGAGGAGGCGGAGATACTCGCCATTATCGATCATCATCGTATCGGCGATATCGAAACAACAGGACCTATAATATTCAGAAATGTTCCGGTAGGCTGCACAGCCACCATCATTACAGATATGTACCATGAGAACCGCATCGAGATAACTCCTGAGATCGCCGGTATTCTCTGCTGTGCCATTCTCTCGGATACTCTTGCATTTACATCTCCTACCTGTACGTCAAAGGACGAGCAGACCGCTAAGGAACTGGCCAGCATTGCCGGAGTGGATTACAGGCAGCTGTCTTCGGATATGTTTGACGCAGGTGAGGATCTGACAGGCAAGACTTCTGAGGCGATATTTAAGAATGACTACAAGATCCTTCGCAGCAACGGTCTGAGAATAGCCATCGCTCAGGGAACCTTCAACAGTCCCGGAAATCTGCACAAGGCAGAAAACAAGATGAATGCTTATATCAATGAAGTGCTTTCCGGCGAAAAGGTGGATCTGGCATTTTATATCGCTACCTCCATACCATCAAAATCCAGTGATGTGATCTATGCAGGAGACAATGCAGAGCAGATTCTGAAGAAAGGCTTCCACTGCGAAGAGTCCGACTTCGGATTAAGGATCTCCGGACTTGTTTCCAGAAAAAAGCAGTTCGTTCCTGCTCTTATCAATGCATTGTCCTGACACGGAATGATATTTAAACAGGCCTGCTTCTGTCCTGTGCACTCTTCCCTTGAAAAAGTGTACTAAGACAGCTCAGGCCTGTTTGTATCCTCTTATGCCCAGCCAAGCTTAGTTTCGCTTCCGACTTCAACAAAATTATTATGAATGCCCCGAAGCAACGGTGTAATGATCTGATCGGCATGCATATGTCCGAAATACCATTTTTTCAGACGCCCTCCGCCGGACGCTTTTGAATACCATTCGTCCAGTACCGAGGGAAGGATGTAATCATCATCAACTCTTTTTACTCTGCTGATATGATCTCTTGCCATAAGAGGCGCTTCATGAGTGATCACGTAGTCAATATCCTCGAGGTGATCGGTCAGCACACGCTCTGCGCTCTTCAATTCATCCGCATCCGGCTCTTCCCTCAGAAACCAGTCAATGCCTTCTACACCCTCAACATATCTCGATACAGTTCTCGCGCCTCCAAAGGTAAAGTATTTTTCCCCGAAAATGGTATAGATCTCGCCCCTCATCAGATGGAGCACTCTGTCTCCTATACGATGTACTCTTCCTCCGTTCCACATACTGACTTCAAGACTGTCCAGCAATGGATGATTCTCATGATTACCGTCTATAAATGCTATAGTTCCGGGACACAGCTGCTCGAGAGTATTGATCTTGAGCATGTATTCATCATCCCACACATATCCCGCATCTCCGGTTATGATTATAATATCTTCTTTTTTTACAGCCTTTCTCTCCGCCAATCCAAAAAACGGACGCAGAGAGCCGTGCTTGTCTCCCGTTATATAAACCTTGCCTGCCGATTCCTTCATTTTTACCTTGATAGTTTCCGTTAATTGTTTAAATGTATTTTCCGATAAACGTATATTCCATCAACCTCTCTTCTCTCTGCCCTTCCGACAGAATGCAGATACTGCAGATGTGAGATCGCCTCTCCCGTAGCAAACCACTTCTGAGGCGCAGGGAACTCGTCCCAGTTCCTGCAGTCTATCTCCCAAGTCATATCACGAGCGGTCTCATAAGCATTTTTATATGCATCTGAAATAATGGACTCAGCTTCGTTTAACCTTTCCTCATGATGCCTTTTCAATTCATCTATTCTCTCATACATATCGGGAACAAAAGTCCCGTGAGCCGAAAGAAGAGTTTTTACACTGAGTTTTCTCACTTTCTGAAGGCTGTCAAGATAATCCTTAAGCGGGTTCAGAGAACATATCTCTATAGTGATATTTGGCGTAATCGTACCGAGAATGTGATCTCCGCAGAACAATATCTCCTTTTCCTCATCGTACAGGCACATATGTCCCGGAGTATGACCGGGAGTAAGTACAGGTCTCAGTCTGAAGCCGCCGTATTCAAGCACATCCGACTCATTTACATAAGTAAATTCTATTCGACGGTCATGTACATACTTTCTGCCCGGATGAATGTCTGTATTTCTTCCGAACTGAGCCTTTGGAAATCCGAATTTGAGGAACATATCATCCAGTATGCTCCAATAAAGATTTCCCGCCTCAAAGTTTATAAGCTCTCCGTCTGTTTCTCCTGCATAAACAATACTGTTATCGGTCTTAAGCTTAGGCACAAGACCGCAGTGATCGGAATGAAGATGGGTCACAAAAATATCTGTTTCCGTTATTCCCAGCTCCTCCATAGCCTCCTTAAGGGCAGCTTCGCACTCCGGACGGTTAAACCCGGTATCTATGACCAGATTTCTTCTCCCTTGTGCATCCTGAGCTTCCGGGTCTCCTTTGATAATATATACATTAATATCCCTCAGCGGGTTATTCGGAAGGGGCACTGTTTTTCTGTAAAGGTTTTCTGCAATCTCTGTAAGCATATCAGGCACTCCGTTATGTATGAAACAAGGTAACTATTCAGCACCCGTCATGATATCAGGCGGAAAAATGTACTTGCATATTTTTCCGCCTGATATCATGACGAGTCTGAGGAGCAGACGGCAAATAGTAGAGCCGCAGGCGAATGGATTGCGAATATATTTTGCCGGGTGCTGAATAGTTACAAATGTAATAAGTACTGTATCAGTTTACCAAGCTTTGCTGTTTTATCAAGTATATTTTGAATCGATCCGTCTTTAAGGAGCTAAGTCTTTAATGAATTAAACAGTTCAACACCTATTAAAATACTATTGTTGATTTATACTATTATCTAAGAGCAGTTTTAGTATATTAGCACATTTGTCATATATAGAATATATCGTAATCAGCGTACAAGAAGTATTTCAATATGTCAATCGAGTATGATATCATATGACCATCAGCAAGAGATAAAGCCTTTTAGCAAAAAGCCATCTAACTGATAAACAGAATTTCTACTTGAAGGAGGTCATAGTAATGAGACTTGGTACTTATTTTTCAGATTATATGAACATGGTTAGAGAGAATACAGCAGGATATTTCGTTATGAAGGTCAATGAAATGACATCCATGTATCTGTAATTCTTTTTACCATCACAATTTAGTTTTCCCTTTCATTAACCCTAATAATATACTGCAACACCCCGCTTCGGTCTCACTCTGAAGCGGGGTGTTGCAGTATATAGGATAAGCATCTCAGGGAATAAGCAGTACCACTGCAATTAATCTTTATAATCCTTTAATATTTATTTTTCAGCATTTAGTTACCATTTCTTTTGACTGCTCTCTAAAGGCTTTTTAAACTCTTTCCAAAAGGGCGCGTGAAAAAACGAAAGTTTTTTTCATGCGTCCTTTTTGCTTGGGCACAGCTTGGGATTTTTCATAGAAAAAAGTGCATAAATCCCCCTACCCCATAAGATCAACTCTGTTGACAACTTATGCGGCTGTCGTTT
>JAQXPY010000141.1 GCA_029100885.1 Clostridiales bacterium
GAGAGTTGATGCGGTAGGAGTGTCCTCTGCGGGAATTTATATCAACAACAGGACGATGAGCGCCTCCCTCTTCCTTAAGGTTCCGAAGGAGCTGTACGAGGAGAAGGTAAAGAATATCTATATCAGAGCTATAACCGATACTTTCGGAGATATTCCGTATGCAGTGGCAAATGACGGAGATGTTTCGGCATTGGCAGGAACCATGAGTCTTAATGACAACAATGTACTCGGCATTGCCATGGGAACCAGTGAGGCTGTAGGATATGTTGACGCGAACGGCTGCATTACCGGATGGCTCAATGAGCTGGCATTTGTTCCTGTAGATGCCAACCCTGAGGCAATGAGAGATGAGTGGAGCGGAGATATAGGCTGCGGAGTCAAGTATTTCTGTCAGGACGGTGTCAACAAGCTGGCTCCACGCGCCGGAATCGAACTGGACGAAGCCCTTTCTCCGGCGGAAAAGCTGAAGATCACACAGAAGCTGATGGAAGAGGATGATGAGAGAGCAAGGAAGGTCTATGAGTCGATAGGCGTATATCTCGGACATACACTGGCATATTATTATGAACAGTACGGTTTTAAGCATGTGCTTCTTCTCGGACGCGTAATGAGCGGAAAGGGAGGAGATATTCTGCTTGCCAACTGCCGTCGTGTTCTGGATGATGAGTATCCGGAATATGCGGGCAGCATTCAGCTGGATCTTCCTGACGAGAAGTTCCGCCGTGTAGGACAGTCTATGGCAGCAGCCAGCCTGCCGGAATGATCCCGGATGCTCTGATAGCTGAAGCACCTTGATGAATATTTCAATGATGAATATGTCAAGGCAGCAGAGGCATTCCGGAGATCAGGGGTGAAGCGGTATTTCATGTTTTAAAAGGATAAAAAGGGTATGAGAGTATATAAGGAAAAAGACTATAATGCGATGAGCCGCCGCGCGGCAAATATTATATCGGCGGAAGTGATCAGACGTCCGGACTGTGTTTTAGGACTTGCCACCGGCTCCACACCGACAGGTACATATAAGCAGCTTGTTGAGTGGAATAAGAAGGGTGATCTGAGCTTTGCCGAGGTGAAGACAGTCAATCTTGATGAGTATCTCGGACTTGAACCGTCCCATGATCAGAGCTACAGATATTTTATGCAGAGCAACCTCTTTGACCATATTGATATAGTGCCTGACAATACAAATGTACCGAATGGTATGGCTGAGGATGCTGCAGAAGAATGCAGACGTTATGACGAGCTGGTAAAGAGTCTTGGATATGCGGATCTGCAGCTGCTGGGCATCGGATCCAACGGGCATATAGCTTTTAATGAGCCGGATTCCTGCTTCCGCAAGGAGACCCATGTTGTATCGCTTACTGAAAATACTATCAGGGACAATGCAAGATTCTTTGCATCTGCGGATGAGGTTCCGAAAAAGGCCATTACGATGGGTATCGGGTGTATTATGGCTGCCGGACGCATTCTCATCATAGCAAGCGGGGCGAACAAGGCACAGGCTGTATATGATGCCTTCTGCGGTACTGTCACACCGGAGTGTCCGGCTTCGATCCTTCAGCTCCATAATGATGTGGTGCTGGTAGGAGATGAGGCTGCTCTCAGCCTGCTTCCGGAGGAAATGTTTAAATGAAGATAGTAAACGGTGATATATTTGATCCTGTGCAGGGCTTTTCACAAGGGACTCTCTGTACGGACGGAGACAGGATATCCGGACAAAGCGGAGATGACATTGTGTTAGATGCATCGGATTGTTATGTGATCCCCGGACTGGTAGATGTTCATTTTCATGGCTGCGTGGGGGAGGATTTCAGTGATGCGTCAGCTGAGGGCCTTAAGCGGATGGCAGAATATGAGCTGAGTGAGGGAGTGGAGTATATCTGTCCTGCCGGTATGACGCTGCCTGAGGAGCAGCTTACACTGATATGCCAAAATGCAGCAAGATATAAGAAAGAGGAGGCATCGGCAGTCGGATCCAGAGCCGGAGCCGAGCTGGTGGGGATCCATCTGGAGGGACCGTTCCTTTCCACCGCCAAAAAAGGCGCCCAGAACGAAGCTTTTCTGCACGATCCGGATCTTGATATGCTGCTAAGGCTCCAGACAGAAGCCGAAGGTCTGGTGCGTCTGGTGACGGTTGCGCCGGAGCAGCCGGGAGCAATAGATTTTATCAGAGGCGCAGTGGCTGACGGCATAGCGGTCTCCGTGGGTCACACTGTGGCAGACTATGATACGGCAAAGGCTGCCTTTGAAGCAGGGGCAAATCATGCCACTCACCTATATAACGGCATGCCTCCTCTGCATCACCGCAATCCGGGAGTACTGGTGGCAGCGGCACTCAATGAAAATGTATTTGCAGAGCTTATCTGTGACGGTGTACATATCCACGAGGCTGTTATCAGGTACACCTTCCGCCAGTTCGGTGCGGACAGGATGATCCTGATCTCCGACTCCCTCAGGGCGACAGGAATGCCGGACGGAGAATACCCGTTTGGAGGACAGATGATAGAGGTTCACGGCAATCGTGCTACGATCTTAGGGCACCCTGAGACCCTTGCAGGCTCTGTCACAAGCCTGATGGGCTGCCTGCGCCATGTAGTATCGATAGGCATTCCTCTTTGTGATGCG
>JAQXPY010000142.1 GCA_029100885.1 Clostridiales bacterium
AGTATATCAGATATGAATCAGCATTTCAAGATGAAGGATCTATAATGATCTTGGCGCTGTCATGATATTGGTTTCATTTTCTGTAAGCTCATTTTCTGATATGACTGCATCCAGCATACTCTGCTCATACATATCCAGCATATATGACACAAATGGCGTAATATCAATCCAATTCTGCCAAACCCGACTGTTAATGTCTGTTCAGAATCAGCCAGCGTTCTATAATATCCGCCGAGATTTTTATTTATTTACAGAAGAAATTAGTAAGATCAATCGGAGTATCTTTTATCATAATTTGAAGCTGCATCAATGCGGTCTCACGAAATATAGAATAACGTAAAAAGCCCCGGTCAAACCGAGGCTTTTAATTTCAAGCGGGTGATGGGAATCGAACCCACGTGTACAGCTTGGAAGGCTGTCATTCTACCATTGAACTACACCCGCAATTCCGAAGAACATGTGCAATTATATCAGGCATTTTGGATTTCGTCAATAAGAATTTTAAATTTTTTTGAAATAATATGCCCTGCAGATTCCTGATCGGGAAACAAATGTGAAGCACAGCATACTATACCTGAAACGGGCTTTAAACAGTTTTGCAAAAGCAAATGCAGTAAAACAGACGGAAGAAGCAAAAGAAGTGCGGAAACTGAGCATATTTACCGGTCTGATTCATTAACGAAAACTGCAATATCCTCCAGTTTGCAGTTCAGGATCACACATAACTGATTCAGTGTGTAAGTGCTTATATTTCCGTTCTTTCTTAGTCTGTCAAGCTGACCGCTGCTTATTCCATACTGCTTTATCAGTTTGTACTGAGAAATGTTCCTTTTCTTTAAAGTATCCCAAAGCGGGTCAAAAGATATCATATTCGCCATCTTATTTTATGGTCTGCAAATTGACAATAACCCGTATACGGGCTATATTTGTAACAGATTTTCTACTTGTTGAGGGGATATTATGGAGGAAAGGGAAAGGGAAATAGATATTGTTGATCTGCTGTTCTTTATTCTGAGAAGATGGAGATCTGTTTTAGCTGCTGCGATTGCCGGTATGATCATTTTGGGCGGAGTAAAGGCGGCTGTTTCTATACAGTCAGATAAGAAAGAGCCTTTGGAAAATGAAGTGACCGAGTATACGGAGACGGAAAAGCGTCTCGGAGAGAAGAACAAAGCCCTGCATGAAAAGCAGAGAAGGCTGAATGAGCTGGAAAACAGCATCACGAATCAGCAGATAAGCATTGAACGCCTGAAAAGGGATCTGGATAGAGCGGAAAAGTATAATAATGAATCATTTCTTATGGAGATCAATCCGTATGAAAAGCCTCAGATCATTAAAAACTACAGGATCAGGCTAAACAATGCCGATCAGGGGGTTATTCAGGAGCTGTACAGGGATCCGGCAGATGAGATATTGTCCGCGTATATTTTTGACGGGCTTAATTATATTGATTTCGAACCGATAGCAGACAAATATGATACGACAGAATACTATATTCGTGAGCTTGTATCGATAGGCGGAGACTGGAACGCAAACCTGCTTCAGCTCAAAGCCGTCGGGACTGATATGCAGATGGCAGAGGAGCTGCTTCAGCTCATTGACAGCTCTATTTCGGGAAGAAAACAGGAAATAACAGAAAAATACCAGAATCATAATCTTGAAACGGTCCTTTTCAATAAGAAGCACGTTATTGACATGGAGCTTGTCGATATACAGAACGGGAAATGGGATTCTATAGTTAATCTTCAGACGGACCTGGACAACAAATACAGCGCTCTGGAGCTGGCCGGTTCGGACGCGGAGGATACGCGCTTTGAGATATCCTCTATCAATTCGGAGATCCATAAGCTGACGGAGCAGATCGGCGAGGAGGCCGGCAAATCACTGCAGCTTAAGGGAATCATCAAGTACGGAATAATAGGGTGCTTTGGAGCCGCCTTTCTTCTTTGCGGCTTGTATTGTGTCTGCTACCTGCTTGAGGATAAGCTCAGAACCTCCTCGGATATAAGGCAGACAGAGCTCCTGCAGGTTCTTGGAGTTATGGCTGACAGAACCGAGAGGGATAAGCGCTTTATTATTGACAGGTGGATCAAAAGCCTCAAGCCGAAGGAATCAGTTTTGGATGACGCAACATCGCTGAGGATGATAGCTGTAGGACTGGAAAGCCGCATTTCAGAAGGCGGGCGGCTCTTTGTTGCCGGAAATGCGGAAAAGCATGTGATGAGCGAATGTATCAGGTGTCTGCGGGAGATAATGCCTGATATCCGAATCATTCATGAGTCATCCTTCGGAATCTCACCGGACACACTCAGAGATATCAGTGAACGCGACTCGGTTATTCTCCTGGAGCAGCGAAATGTTTCAAAAATGAAGGATATCAGTAGCAGGATCGAGCTGTTGGAGTCGAATAAAAAGAATGTTCTGGGAGTGGTCATATACTGATCCCGAAAGGGCGCGTGAAAAAACGAAAGTTTTTTTCATGCGTCCTTTTTGCTTGGGCACAGCTTGGGATTTTTCATAGAAAAAAGTGCATAAATCCCCCTACCCCATAAGATCAACTCTGTTGACAACTTATGCGGCTGTCGTTT
>JAQXPY010000143.1 GCA_029100885.1 Clostridiales bacterium
TCCTCAACAAAGACCTTTCTGATCTCAACATCCGGGATATCTCGACTTTCTACCATTTCCTCCCTGATCTGCTTGATAAATTTCGGAGTCAGAGCCTTGTGCTTTTTCTGTAGCACAGTTGAAGCAATGTCTCTCTTGTCAGGCTCAAGCAGACTCTTGAACACGGTATAGTTTGTAATGAGATTGGTGAACATTTCGATCTGATACTCTTCATCAAACTCTATCGTGCTGTTCTGGACATCGATCGTATATCCGACCTCGTCATAGCTCTCAAGAAACTGCCAGAGCTTATAGCAGGTCCTGTAATCGGGATCCTTCATCAGAAGATTCGTTCTCTGGATAGGACTGCGAACATTTGCACAGCCCTGCATGATGCTGCAGAAGGAGCTCTGACGCAGCGCCATTACAAGGCGCCTCAGTCTGTCGATACGCATGAAGACATCCATATTGTCGCTGTCATTCTCAACAAAGCTCTGATTATTTTTGATTGTCAGATCGATCTTATATTCGATCTGCTCATAGGCATCGTCTATCTTTGAACGAATGCTGAGAACATCCTTGGTCTCGTCAGCGGTGGACCAGAAGATGACATCCGTTCTCTTATCGATAAATGTCACAAGTCTCTGTATCAGATGATATATAAACCTGTTCTCGTAAAGATCGTAGGTCTCCTCCGTGGAGACATTCAGTATCCTGGTCGGCTGGATATTTCCGTCCTCGGAATTGGCAATAAACTGTGTGTTGCGGCTCAGATGTCTGACACTGTCGGCAGTGATCTTTCTGGCAAGCGCAACAGGAACCACCTCTTCCTTGGTGGTAATAAATCTCCTCGGCTTCTCAATGATCTTATTGATGGCATCCAGACTGTCCTCAATGGTCTTGATCCACCTTTCATCCACGACCTTATGAAGAACCTGTCTCTTGTTCTCAATAATATTTTCGCCGGCATTGATCATTTCAAACAGATACTGAAAGTATCTGTCGTTTTCCTGCATGTCCGCAACCGCGCTTACATATTCATCATGTAGATCGTTAATGGTGTTTGACATCTGCTATGCTCCGATAAATAGTGTTGTTTTTGCCGTCTGCTCTGCAGACACCGTTCTCGTTCCAAACAGGAAAAAATGTAAACACTTTTTCCTGTTTGTACCAAGTCCGGTGCTGAATAGTTAAAGCTTTAATACAAGTTTTGTATACGGGTCAGGTACTCGATACTGTCGTGCATTGCGCCTTTTCCGAAGGTCTTCTCAAGATATGTGATGAGTCCCTTGATCTCGTCTCTGACAAATGTGACATTCAGGCTTTCAAATTTCTTGAGGACCTTTCTTGCCAGAATATAATCGAGTCCGCCCAGCTCCGTGCCTCCGCAGGCAACATATACAGGTATGAAATCATACATCTGCTTTATGATACGGTTACCGAAGGCCAGCTTGAATCTCGTCTGAAGATAGCTGTCCACCTTGACCATATTTGCCATAGTGGCTTCGGAAATAGGATGCTCATCCTTTGCTGTCTCAAACAGCTCTCTGAGATGATCGCATGTTACCGGGCGTCTCGGCTCCAGCTCACATTCAAACGGCGCCGCTCTCTCATTCAGCTCGATAGGCATAGCTCGGTCGTAAACCTTGTCTGTAATGGTAAATGTAGAGTCGTCGGAGTTGGCTGTTCCCACGAACCAGGTATTCGGAGACACATGCAGCTTGCCTCCGTCCAGAAGCTGCGGATCTCCCGGCCATGCTGTAGGAACCAGATCGATTACCCATTCGTCCTTGTTCGGCATTTCCAGTATAGACAGCATTTCGGCAAAATAATACTCTATACGGGCAAGGTTCATCTCATCCAGAACTATCAGTGAAGGATCCTCTCTGTAGCCCGCCTCATAGAGAGCTCGCAGGAATTCCGTTTCATTGAAACGCTTGGAAAACTCGTTGAAGTATCCCAGAAGCTCGGATCTGTCCCTGAAGGACGGCTGAACAGGCACTATGGTAGCCGGATTTCCGAGAAATCTGCTGAAGGAATAAGGAAGACTGGTCTTACCTGTACCGGAAATACCCTCCAGAATAAGTATCTTGCTCGATGCCATTCCGGCAACAAACCTTCTGACAATCTCCTCGGTATAATACAGCTTCATCTGGCTTGCGGCAAATAATCTGTAGCTCTTTACAAACTCCTGAAGCGAAATATCTTCGTTATAATCAGGTCTTTCAAAATCCTCATATCTGGTATCCACCAGAGACAGCTTCGGAAATCTGGCCGCATTTATCCTCTCCAGCTCACTGGCCTTGGATTTCGCCTGCTCGGCAGCCGTTGCAGCAGCTGCTGCGGCGTTAGCCAGAGCATCATCACCCAGAGCCGCCCCACCGGTAATAGCACCGATCACACCTCCGGTGCTGACAGTGGCAGCCATAGGATCCGCAAATCCGACTCCACCGGCTGCAGGCATTCCGGTTCCCGAATATACTCCTGTTCCGCCCCGGATCATATCACCTGCAGCAGGATCACCGGCTGCTATTCCTCCAAGAGCCGAACCACCCTCGGAATCATAGACCACGCCTGATTCGCCTGTGGTATAATCCAGCAAGCCTTCCTGCCCGTTATACGGAACAGGTTCAATATTTCCTATATTGTTGACCTTCAGAGCAAGGATCTTGTTCTTCTCGTCCATAAGCTCCAGGACCTGCTTGTTGAGTCGTCCTATTTCCTTGTAAAGCACGGCATTATCGTCACTGTCAGCTCTGAGTCTGATATTCAGAATGATATGCCTGATAATGATGACCACTATCAGAACAGGAATGGAGATCAGCAGTATCACCAGCAATACAGACAGTGCCTTTCCGATAATGGAAAGCGTTCCGAAGTACGACCTGAATATCATGACATATTCAGGCCATCCGGTGATAAACAGCTTGAGAAAGCCGTTTACAAAGCCGACCACCCATTCGGCAAGGTTGTATATGATTTTTGCAATAAGCTCAAATGCAAGCTTAAGGAATTCACTCATCGGATTATCCCTTTACTGTATTCAGATGTAGTTTTTCAAAAGTTCTTGTCTAAGTTCTGCATCTCATTAAGCCTTCTCTCGGCTTCTTCCGCCTTTCTTCTTGCCTCTTCCAGCTCTCTTCTGAGTTTTTCTGTCTCACTGAGAGCCTCAGCAGAAGCCGCATTGCCGATCTCGTTACCTGCCGAGTCTGAAACCTCCTGTGTTGTATCCGCGGAGACTGACGCAGCCTGTGCCTGTGCCGTCACGGCAGTTGCCGCTCTTGCGGCCTCTTCCGCCGCTTCTATAGCCATAGCCTTTTTAAGACTGATACCCACCATGATCAGATGATATACCTGATAAATAAAGAATATCAGCATCGGAAGCACTATCACTACCAGAAAGCCTATGGAGCTGTTCAGGAAATCCATGACTCTGCCGACCTTAGGAAGCTTCGCAACATACTTTCCGACAATATCTCCGTCAGATATGATATGCTGATCCTCTATCTGATTGTTATCGCCCTTTGTAACATAGCTTCTGAAACTATTGTTATCGATGATCTCGGCGATCCTGTGGGTATTAAGACTGTACTCATTTTCTATAATAGTATGGAAGGTAATGATATCACCCTCCTCCAGCTTTGAAGGATCGGTCTTCTTAATAATTATAAGATCTCCCGCATTAAATGTAGGCTTCATTGAATCCGTAACGACCGACAGAGGAGTATAGCCCGCAATACTTGAAACGTTCGAAACATCTTTAGTTGCAAGAGTAGTAAACGCAAACAATGCCGCGAGCAGTATAACGATCCATAAAATAACACTTGCCGCAACAGACAAAATTTTGGATGCTTTTTTCATAACACTTCCCCTTTTGTAAAACTAATACTACTGAACGATAGGAACATTGTTCTCATCGGTTCCTTCAAATCTCATACTCAGCTCATATTCACTGCCTATGCGCTCATTAACACAGTCCTCGTCGGTTCCTTCCAGCCAGATCCTTACAGTCACAGGCAGATCGCTGCCCTCTTCGATAAAAAATAATGTGTTGTTGTCATTCAATGCGTCATCCTCATCGTTCGAAAGGCCCATCAGCTTGACTCCGTTTTCAAAATAGGAGCTGTTTCCCATATCCGGAACATATACAACAGTCTCGTCTCCCGCGGTAAAGCTGATCCTCATGGCGCTTACAAGTCCCGGATCCTCCGAGCTCAGCAGAGTGCCCTGCTCTCCTTCCTTTCCGGCAGCAGGCGTAAGATGCACATACATATCCTTCTGACCCATAAAATGAAGAACAAACTCTATATATACTCCCGAGACCGGATCTGCAGCTTCACCGTTTTCAAATGAGTAAAACTCATAGTCCGAGGTAGTTACCGGCTCGAAGGATGCTTCTCTGATATCTGTTCCTGTATCCCTAAGTATCCTGTCGGCAATGTCTTCGAAGGACAGAGACTTGACATAATCCTCAAATTCCGCATGCTCATCCAGATCGAATCTCAGTGAAATACCGCTCGTCAGATTGACTCCCATGCTGCTGAGTCTGGTATTGCTGGCAATTGAAAACCATGCGGCGGTAGCTGCGGTAATACTGACAACGGCAAGCAACAGAAGCAGAACCATGGTACTCACGGCCTGTTTTCCTGAGCTGTCTTTAATGTTTTTTTGCTCCGCTGTCTTCATTTACTATACATTTTCTTCGGTCAGTACACCGTAAAAATACAGATTCATGTCCGCTTCGCTTCTCTCAAGCTCCGAGGAGCAGTCCGGATCACAGCCCTCCAGATAAAAATACACATCGACCTTGTAGCTGTGATTCAGTTCCAGGTACGCTATCGGCTGTTCCGGAATATTTCCGCCTTCCGTATCATACACATAGGCATCCATCTGAACGGACGGATCAGACTCTGTACTGACAGATTCGCCTGAGCCCGACAGTACTATGCCGTCACCGGCAAGAGAGCCGTTGATATATGTATTGTTGACCTGACTACCGGAGCTGTCGGAAGTAAGCGAAAAAATGATCGGATCCCCGTCATCGAATTTAAGCCCCAGTCTGGCTGCCGAAAGCATCTCGTTGCCGCTGTTTTCCTCGGACATGTTTTTGCTGAAATAAAGCGCCATTTTTGCCGTTTCCGGCTGATTGACGGCATATGCCCGCATATACAGCTCACCGTGATAATAATACTTTCCGTTCTCATCCTCAATAAAGCCCGAGGCAGCTCCCGCCTCATTATCACCAACATGCACCGAAGAGGTACTGTAAAAGAAATGCTCCAGATCCGAGGTAGAGACAGGCATCAGCTTTTCAAGGTCGGCTTCATTTACCTGAACTATATCCGTCTCTTCACTGCCCGAGTCAAAGCCCCCGTCCGAATCCGACAGCTGCAGTGACAGCTCCTTGGCCGATGCATGTGCTCTCAGCTTCGTGGTGCTCACTCTCTGATTCATGGAAAACCATGCAAATGTTGCTGCGGAAAAAAGCGCTGCGGATATCAGCAGCATGACCAGAGCCGTCAATATGGTATTCTTTTCTTTTCTTTTTCTATCGGCACCCATTATTTATATTATAAATGTGTAACTATTCAGCACCAGTCATGATATCAGACGGAAAAATGTGCTTGCATATTTTTCCGGATGAGATCGTGACGAGTCTGAGGAGCAGACGGCAAACATATGAGCAAGTAGCGAGCCGTAAGGCGAGTGGATTGCGAATATGCTTTGCCGGGTGCTGAATAGTTGCATAAATATTCCGTGTCCGATGACAGATGCATTGCGCCAGTCGGTGCACGGTAATCATTATTGCTATATCCGCTATGCCCGGCATAAGTCAGAAGCGGCTCAGCGTTCCGGCAAAGGCAAGATCCAGCTCTCCTTCATTTTCCTGGACAGGGTTAAATGTATTGATATCACAACCCTCCAGATAGAACCAGTACCTAACCGTACATATATCGTCCTTTGAGAGGATCGTGAGAGGATACAGTCCGGGCTCCGGTTTTGCATCGCTGCCCGAAGCACAGTATTCCATGATATCAAGTGACGGATCCTCGCTGTACTCCGCATTTCCGTTGCCGTCTATACCATATACCACAACATTGTCCTGAGGTACGGTGGCCAGCTCCTCAGCCGTTCCCGATTCACCGGAAAGACCGTCCAGCCTGAAAATGTACGTCCTTTCGTCAGTGGATGAGCTGAGCCTGATTCCAAGCCGCATGGATGTCATCATCTGATCCGGAAAGCTCAGTTCAAGCAGCTGAGGATCAAAATAAACCTCCGCGTCGGCATTTTGCGCCTTAAGATAGACTGTCCCCCTCATCAGCTTGGTATCCAGCATATCGGTCACATCCTTATACCTGTCAGCCATACCTCCCGCATCGGTGGAAACAGCCTCATAAAAGTTTTCAAGATCATAGGTGGAAACAGGCTCAAAGCCGTAATCCTCTCCCTGATCGTTGTCCGGAACCAGCGCGCACTCATAGGCATACTCACCGTTTTCCTGATCGGATATGAGAAGCTCCACTCCGCTGCTGCTCACACTGCCCTTCATCGGAGTGACATTTGTCGAGGTGGAAAACGAAAACCAGGCATAGGTGGCACATACAAGCGCAGCAAGGACAAGTACGGTAAATAATGCCGTACGCCTGATGGCCCTTTTCAGTTGCTCGTTGTGCTGTGATGACATTGTCAGTTTATTTCCCTGTTGCTTTCTGCAGCTGCGACCTGCTGTCCTCTATGACTTCGCCATGCTCCGGCATGTCTTATCAGTTCTCCGAAGCGATCCCCGAAAACGATACCGAGAGATTCTCCAGCGTGGCTCCGAGGAGATTACGGACACAGTCCTTGTCGCAGCCCTCCAGCCAGATATATACATCCACCGCCTTTGATGCTCCGAAGTCTGCAGCTCCGCTTCCGGTAACAGTTCCCAGCTTGCGGGATCCGTCCTTCAGCTTCACTTCACCGGTGTTCTTGTTGTACTCACAGAAATTGTCCTTGTTGAACGGTCTGAAGGTATTGTTGACGGAACCGTCCTTCTTAGTGCTGTCCAGAACGAACACCTCTCCGTCCTCACCCATCTTTGTATTGTATTCCGCCTCGGGATTGGCCGCATCCGTCAGTTCAAATACCGACTGCACCCCGTCTACCACAAAGCCGACTCTTATAGCTGTCGATATAGGCTTTGAAGCCACCTTGTCCGTACCGCTGATATCCGAAATATAGATATCCATCGAGGAGGCATTTGTCCTGAGATAGAGTGTGGTATGGAAATAATCCTTGTACTGCTCCGCATCCTGGAATATCGATGCCATGAATCTGTTCTGTCCGTTTTTCATAACATTTTCGAACTTCTTAACAGACTGGAAGCCGTTGGAAATATTGTCGGTCGACACCGGATTGAGTATGCCGACAAAGCTGTCCGATGCAGTCATATCCGTCGAATAACCGAAATGGCTGTCGTCGCTGCTGATCTGCAGCTTGACAGAGGATCCGGCAGCAAGATGAACCGTAGTCGTATGGGCTCTGGTATTATAAACGTACCAGGCGTAGGTCGAGACCACGCATGCTGAAAATGCGATCAGCAGCGCCGCTGCCGCGGCTATTAGTTTTCTCTTTAAGTCTTTGCTCTTCTGATTCAAGCCTGCCTGTACTCCTGTTGTTTACAGTATCCTGTCATTTATGACTAACAGTATCATAAATATCCTAAACCGCTTATGATGCGAAATATCAGCTCTGTGATCATTTCAGAACTGTCTTCTAAAACAGATTTTTTCAATTTATTTTATCAAACCATAGTTTCATATGCAACTGTATTAAATGAAACGACGAAGCTGAGAAACAGCACCGGTCACCCGATCGTTTATTCCTGCTGTAACACAACGAACGTGTGAAAAACGATCTCTCATTTTTCACACGCCCTTGTTTAATCATTACTGTGTTCCGTTTCCCCCATCCGATTCTGCAGGAATATCTATGAAGGAACGGCTGATCATTGCGTTGGTATATACAATGTAATCCGTCGCAACGGAGTTGCCGATTTCCGCATCACCCTTTTTAAGCTGAGCGGTGATCCTGACTCTGTAGTTTGCATAGATTCCGCTGAAGCTGTCTCCGGTTTTTACTCTCAGCTTAACAGGTATCTGTATCGGAACTGCAGGGTCAAATCCTGATACATCGAAACTGAAAGTATTAATGCCGATTTCCGATAAGGCAGCCTGCTGCATTGATCCCTGTCCCTTTGGTCTGTAGCTTGCTTTTACATCAAACAGGGTGCCAGGACCCGCCGCAATCTCAGACAGATACTCCGGCAATGTGTTTGGTGGTGGTGCTTCCGGCTCGGTAATATCTGTATATATCAAAGAATCATATGTACTGCCGCTCTGCTTTTGAAGCAGTGTAACTGTAACCTCCAGCTTATCAGCATCCACGGCTTCTTTTACATTGCTGACATTATAGATCGCCATGGAGTCTATCTCAAACTCCGTTCCGTCTTTTCCGTTAATTCCGAGCCTGCTGACACTTTCTGCCGGAACCGTATCGGTATCTTCATATGCAGCATAGTACAGTGATGCAGTACCGGTATCCTCGCGGTAGAAATGCGGAACCATCTGACCGCAAGCTGCTTCGATATCAATACTGCTGTTATGACCGTTTCTCAGAGAATCGAGATTGTAAGCGATTGATGAGCTTGCCGCAACCGCTATTCCGTCATTGCTGCTTTCACTGCTTCTGATCGGGAACTGCTCGGTACGAACAGCCGGAAGATAGGTCAATGTAACATTTGTCTTTAATCTCATACCATTAGCAACACTTCCTGCAGGAATACCCGGTTCTCCATCAGTCCATCGATACTCGATCGTATAGTACGGTTCCGAAGATGTCAGCATCTCCGTAACAGGATCGCCAAGCGGTTTATCCCCCAGATAATGCTGAACCCTGATAAAGGTTCCCTGTGCCAGATCCTTTTGACCGGAAGAACCATTCTTATACTCATGCAGCCTGATCACAAATTTCTGGTACAGTCTCTGATTCGATGCATAAGCACGGTAATTCTCTTCTGCTGTAGCATCCTTAAAGGATATCGCGGTAGTAAGCTCCAGAGGTATATCCTCATTCGTCTCTGTCATCTTTTCTTCGCCGCGGGTCGTTGTAACAGTTGTCTCCTGCGTAAAGAAATCACCTATAATAACCTTGTTCTCACTGCCGTTTTTTGAGAATTCACGCTTTTGTTCTCCTGTACCCGTCTGTTCTTCTGCCGGAAGCCTGCGGGTAGGTAGGTTGCCCTGCAGTATGTCGGAGCACTGGATATTAGTATTGACAATGCCTCCCGAGTCTGAAGCAGGAGTTTGCAGCGTGAGGAAGAACCGTGCTGTGACCTTATAATCATTGTCGTCACCGTCACTACTGCTGCCGTTATCCCTGGTAATATTCAGGTCATACCTAGAGTCAGTGGAATCGGTCGACTGCGCAGGGCGATAATAGTAGCCTTCAATATCTCTCAGAGTAGCTTTGGATTTATCACTTACTAACCTGCAGTATGCGCCTGAATCCTTCGGTCCTGAAGCTGTCAGCTTTAGATCGTCACACAGATACCTGCCTTCTTTCCAGCCGGTTCCACCACCGAGCACGGTCCTAAAGTCATTAAATGACACTGAATTGACATCTTTTGTACTTTCAAAAAAATAAGCACGATCTCCATGATTCCGGTCTATCAGCGTCATTTTTGTTCCTGACGGCAGAGAATATGGATCAAATACAACTCCCAAGTCAAAGTTCCAGAGAAGATTCTGACCGTTTTTCATGGCATCTTCCCACTCGGCTATCGACCACTGATACTCATATGTAAGCAAAACAGTGACATTCTCTCCACGGGATGCTACCACAGGCACAGACAGTTCATCATACTGATTCTTGACATTGTAATCTGTACCCAGTTTTGCAGAAGCCCAGAACTTGAAGTCGAACATCTTCTTTATCACTACAGGGATATACAGATGATAAACATTTTCAGTACCACTCGGATCCTTATAGGCAACGTCTACCAATGTAAACTGCTTGAGCTTATTGTCATATCCTCCCGGTTTAAGATAGAAGGTATTGCCGCTGACATTCAGTGACGGATTTGGATAAGATCCCGACTCTTTGACCTGTTCCTCAAAGGCTCCCTTAGTATCCGACCACTTATATGATGTCGCTGTAATTGACTCGAATCCCAGAGTGCCCGAGGTAACTGCTCCGTTAGTATCAGTGCAAAGCTCCTTGTTTGTAAGCACAGAAATAATGCTGTAAAGGCAGCTGTTGACCACGCTGCTGCTGTTGGTCTGAAGTACGACCACAGGGAAGTCCGCAGGTCCGCTTACGGATCCTGCTGAAGCTCCTTCGGCAATCGTCTCAAAGGTATTCAGATCGGAATGCTTGAAGCTGCTGAGCGTTGCCGTATTAGCTCCTATTTTCGCTGTCAGAAAGGCTTTTGACTTATCCTGGATATTGTAGTATCTGCCATCAGTATCATCCAGAATCTTCTTAAGCACTGATTCAGTTTCCTGTCCGGTCTCGGAGGAGAATGCCGCGCCGTCACCGGTGATTGCAGTTCCTTCGAGGGTACCGATAGCGCTTACCGGTCTGGTTGTTACATACCGACCGGCTGTGAAAAAGCTTTCGCTTCCGGTGGCATGAACATTCAACGAATCACCCTCATAATCGGCATAAATGATATAGCTTGCACTATTAGGACTGTTTATTCCATAGTCTCTTAATGGAGCTGAACTGTTTTGAACACTGATTCCGGCGATTTGAATCTTCCTGTTCGCACTGACAGTTCCAAACAAGGCACCCATATTCGCTTTATTAATACTCTTTTTTTGATCTACACTAATATTATTATATGATATATAGTTGCTGCCCACCTTATTACCTATTCCAACAGCATCAAGTTCCGGTACAGAATCCGAATTGTTCAGTTTCTTTAACACAAGCTGATTTCCATTGGACGTCAGTGACAGCCCCACCTTGCAGTCATTGAACAGAATATTATTTCCTGTTACCTCATGCTTGTTCTTATCGCTAAAACGACCGACTATCATTGCAGCATTGACATTATCATGATCTCCTACAGCGGCACATTTATTCGCCGTAATATTGGAAAACTTAAATTTTGCTGTTCCTGAATGGCATTCGGTAAAAGCAATCAAAAGTGCTGCCGATGATAAACGTTCTCCATGTGTCATAGCTGCAATGCCGTTCATCTCTATATTATTCATCACGATAATAGGATTTATACATACAGTACCAAAAACACCACCAACAGAACAATCCTTTTTTTCGGGTTCACTATTGCTGATAAGTTTAATATTATAGACTCCATCCGAAGACGGCGCATGTCCTATACGGATATTCTCAATCTTTACGGTTTCATTATATTTGACAGTATTATACTCTGAAAGATGACCTGCTTTAAGCATTCCGATAAGACCGCCGATCTGTCTACCGTTGCAAATCGTCATTGATGAGTTTTCATCTGTTGCGATCATAGTGTCGCTTATTTCAAGGTGTGTCTTCTTTGACTTTCCATCCCAATTACCTGTTTTTTCAACTCCGTTACTATTATAATACGAATCGTATAAAGCTCCTGTAATGGCACCTACAGAGCTTACCGATTGATTATTCCCTGAACCGGAAATAACTATGTTTCCCTGCATGTTTATTTTTTTTGCATATCCAGCATCTTTATCAGAAGTAACGACCCATGCACCGACGAGACCTCCTGCATTAAAATAATCGTTCTCGGTCTTAACATGTTTGGAAGAAACATTGATATTTTTTATATTTAATGGAATATTATTGCCAATTCTCAAGGTGCAGTTCTCACTGTATCCTATCAATCCTCCCACTCCGGTCATATCTGTCATCAGTAATTGTGTTGAAACAGCATTTACATTCTGGAGTATCATATACCCATTTGGAGCTTCTGATGTGGAATCAGATGCACTCGCCGTAACAGACGCATTTGTTGATTTAATTAACCCTAACAGACCGCCTGTATCAAGGCGACCGCAAACATCCGTATATTTGACTGAACAGTTAGTAACGTCTACATCGGTTATCGTTCCGTTATTCCAAAGCGCACCAATAAGACCACCCGCAAAGGTAGTTCCCTGACTGTCTTTGTTGATATATACTTTGCTGCTTTCCGTTCCGGATACATGCACATTGCTGCAGGTCACTTTCGAAATCGTACCTGTTTTCGCAAAGTTTCCTGTCAGCATTCCTGCACCGACCAGAGTCAGACGCTCTCCATTGGATGTTCCGGTTTTCTTTTTACCCAAATTAAGGTCTGATACATCTGCAGCTTTTACATTGCTGCTTGAATCAGTTTTATAATATACGATTCCCGTCTTGCCATTGAATGTCAGATCAGAGACTGTCAGACTTCCTCCACTCGGAACACCCATAAGAACAAACATACCGGTTCCGATAGATGTCCAGCTGTCCTTCTCTTCAAGATACTCATTTTTATTCTGATTTAGTGTAATAGTCCGGCTCGTTCCTGCAGCAGAGGATCCTACTGATGTTATATTAAGCAACCGATAGTTTACATTGGTATTAGCGTTGGTTCCATAAGAAGTACCAATTCCTCTGAATCCATTGCCATATGCGGTCATATTACTGTCTGCAGCCAGAGAAATGCTGATACCACCGTTTAGTCCGCAAATATCATAAACATCTTCTGCATAACGTGACAGATACGATTCTGTCTTTCCGGTATATTCCTTTCCACCTATGTAAGCTTCATCAACATTTTTTGCCGCATTATCAATAGCAGAATAATTACCTGTTCTAATCTTGCCGTAGGTGTATGCCTTACATGAACTGTTCTGAATAGCACCTGCTCCGCTGTTGGCTATTGCAGACAGCAGCCACAGACCCTGTGCATCATTTACAGTGATGACATTGTCTGTACGATTAATGTGCTTTCCTGCGGATATGACAGGTATGCTGTAATTCTTATCTGTATTATCGAGGGAAGTGGTTTCCGACATTGCATAGCCGTCCAGCACTCTTCCTACATAAGGATTTACATAGAAATAAT
Organism: Clostridiales bacterium; assembly: GCA_029100885.1. GTDB lineage: Bacteria > Bacillota > Clostridia > Lachnospirales > Lachnospiraceae > Avilachnospira. The sequence goes on from JAQXPY010000143.1 coordinate 13,067, forward strand.
TACTGTCTGAGGATGCTTTTCCTCCGCTGAGGCCTGCTCCCACAGTTCCTCTGAATACGACACCGCCTCCATACTCCAAGGCGCTGCCTATCAAGGCTCCTCCGACCATTCCGACGTATCCGCCAACGGATGCAAGATTTGGGTATGTCCCCGAAATATCAGGCACTGAAAGCCCAGTGACAGAAACATCCTGAAGTATAGTATCTCCTCCGATACACCAGCCCACTATGCCTCCGAAGAAGGAAGCTTTTGAGGTATCGCTCGGAATATCATCGCTGGTCACAGCCGGTGTGTAGGCATAATGAACTGTAAGGTTTTTCACCACGCTTCCCATGCTGAACTTGATCACACCGCCAAACTGAGGGGATGATGCCGATTTGATAGTAATAGTGTTGCCGTTTCCGTCTATGACGCCGCAGAATGCCCTGTCAGCCGATGCGCCGAGTCCCGTCCATTCTCCTGAGATCTCAATATTCTTTTCTAACCTGTAATAAGCATTACGCAGGTACAGCTTCATATCTGCAGCAGAAACAGAACCGGAACCGGTATCCTTCCAGTTTGTATCACCTGTATAAATGATGTGCTTACTCATATCTCCCGCATCATGGGAAGACTTGAAGCCATTCAGCGCAGTGCCGCTCAGAACGCCTGTGTCCACCTGAATCTGCATTCCCTTAAGCGCTATATTGGTGGATAGTATATTTGCCAGCTCACGCAGCTGAATCGAGGATCCAATAATATAAGGATCATTGATGGTGCCGCAGCCCTGGATAAGACCTGTTCTGGAGAGGTTGATATCCAGCTCATGCCAGTAAGGCTGCCCTCCCTCTTGTCTGTATACATAACGGGTATAATTGTTAAAAAAGCTTTCCGGATCTGCCGTATCTCCGCCTATGACCGTACATACATTTATACCATCATCAAAGAAATGATACTGCAGACCGTTATTACGGCCGGAAGGTCCCGCTGTATCTCCTGTCCTGTCCGTATTTGAAAGCTCCCGACCGAGAGTATAGCTTTTGTCATTGCTGTTATTAAAATTGTACACACCGCTGCTGTCTCCTGAATACATAAATGATTCCAGGAATAAAGCATGGCTGAATATGGTTTTTGACGGTGTTCCGTCCAATACCATGTCTGAAAATACAAGCTGTATATGACTTGCATTTTCGCTTCCTACATTTCCGATAAGGCTTGTTGCCGCATAATATCCGTTTCCTATAATAAGGTTACCCGAAGCTCCTGTTCCATAGGTATAGCTGTCCATCTTAACACCGCTGATGTTGAGATTCGTATATGCTCCTATTGAATTGATAAGCAGCGGTACAGCTGCATCGGCTGCGCCCTCGCTGCTCGTGTCTATACGCGGATATATCAGAAGATTACTCAGAGTAACACCGCTTATCTCAATATTCAGCTTTGCATTGGTATTTCCTCCGTGGGCATCGCCCCTTATGAGTGCGCCACTGATTCCCGCTGTACCGCTTCCATCCGGACAGTAATTGCCTACTGTTCCCGAAATGGTCAGACCGCTTACATTCAGGGTCTTAGGAGCCACAGCATCGGATGCAACTGCAACCTCAGTAAATATTCCGGTATGCATGCCGTAGTTCTGATCATTCCTTACGGAAGGTTCAAGCGGATTGGCTTCCAGTCCTTTGTAATCAAAGGTTACAGTTGCATTTTCTATAGTTGTATCGATTTCCGCAGGATAATATGAATAGCCTGTCAGATCCAGTGTGCCTGTTATCTTGCCTGGATTACTGTAAAAATACTTCTTAATGCCGCTGTAACAATGAGTATAGGCACTGTAGAGTACCATTTTAGCAGGTGTATTGATATCTCCGGACGCTGCTGCCATTAAAGATGTGCCTTCCGATCCTGACGCCTGATCCGCCCGGAATACATCCAGATTATAGTAATACCGTGTTTTTGAATTGTGATAATCACGGAACTTCTTTTTATAGCTGCAGTCCGACGCCTTAGGAGATCCCGTGAAGCCTGTTCCTATGGATACG
>JAQXPY010000144.1 GCA_029100885.1 Clostridiales bacterium
GGCTAAATCAGCAGCTCCCATGCCACCTTTATAAAAAACAATAACAGAACGGTGATTATCACAGGGCGGACAGCTTTTGTTCCGCCCTTTTCAAATTGCTTTGCACCCAGATAGTTGCCTGCAATATTGAACAGTCCTGCGGCAAGTCCCAGAGGAAGTATCACCTGCCCGTTCAGCAAAAATACCGACAAAGCAGAAATATTTGTTGAAAAATTGATGGCCTTGGTCAGTCCGTTGGCTTTTCTTATAGGCATATGGGCAAGACCGGAAAGCAGCAGAATGAGAAAGGTTCCTGTGCCCGGTCCGTAGAAGCCGTCATAGATGCCGATAAAAAATGCGCAGAGCATGGAAATGACAACGGTTATCCTGAACGGATATTCCTGTCCCTCCGGCGCCAGCTCCTTTCTGGTGAGAACATATGCTCCGGTCAGAGGAAGGACAGCCAGCATTATCAGGCGAAAGGGTCTGTCGCTGACAAGCAGTGCGATATTTGCTCCGATCGCCGAGCCTGTGAAGGCGCACGGAATGCAGAAAAGCGCAGTTTTCCATGGGATATAGCCCTTTAGAGCATATCTTCCTGTGGACACCGAGGTTCCGAGACTGGAACTCATTTTATTTGTGGCAAGGCAGTTGTGGACAGGAAGCCCTGTCATGAGAAATGCCGGAAGGGAGATGAGTCCTCCGCCTCCGGCTATGGCATCAATAAAGCCCGCAATAAAAGTCAGCGGGCAAACGATAAGAAATTTCAGCATGTTCTTTTTCCTCAGTTAATTATTATCCGGAGCCTTTTTTCTTTGCCTTAGATATTTGCTCCGGAGCCGTTTTTTCGGTTATGTATTATCCGAAGCTGCTTTGCTCTCTTTTTTTCTGAGAAGATTAGAGACTGCCATTACACAGGAGGCGTCACCCGTGATGTTGACGACTGTTCTTCCCATATCAAAGATCCTGTCAACACCGGCAACCAGCGCAATTCCTTCTACAGGAAGACCTACAGATGTGAGCACCATTGCCAGCATTACCATTCCGGCGCCCGGGACTCCGGCGGTGCCGATGGATGCCAGCGTTGCGGTGAGCACGATCACAGCCATCTCTCCGAGAGTGAGCTCTATTCCGAAGCAGGATGCTATAAAGATGGCGCACACGCCCTGATAGATTGCTGTGCCGTCCATATTGATTGTTGCTCCGAGAGGGAGCACAAAGGAAGCAATCTCCTTTGGAGCGCCCATTTTCCGGCAGCTCTGAAGATTGACCGGAAGGGTTCCGACACTGGAAGCGCTGGAGAAAGCAAAGATCATGGCAGGCAGCTCTGCCTTAAAGAACTCTGCAGGACTGATTCCTCCGAGGATCTTTACCGAGAACGAGTATACGACTATGATATGGACCGCATAGCAGATATATGCTGCAAGGAGAACCATGGCAAGTGAGCCGAGGACAGCGGCGCCGTTTGCCGCAACGACCGGACAGATAAGGCAGAAAACTCCGACAGGAGACAGCTTCAGGATGAGCTCCATGCATTTTATGAATACCCTGTAAAAGCTGCTGATGGCTCTGGCTGCAGGCTCACCGTCCTTGCCGAGTATGTTGATAGACATACCGATAAGCAGAGCCATGAAAATGACCTGAAGCATGGCAGCGCTTGACATAGGAGCAATAAAATTGGACGGGAAGATATTTACTATTGTGTCCATTATGCTCACAGGCGCGGCGGCTTCGTAGACCAGATCGGTAGTCTGAAGAACAGGGAAAAATCTCCTGAAGATCATTCCGCCGCCCATGCCTATCGTGACGGCAAGGGCTGTGGTAAACAGATAATAAACTATGGTCATAAGACCTATTGAACCTATTTTGCCCGCATCCTTCAGGGAGAACATACCGTCCATGATGGAAAACAGCACAATAGGAACGACAATAAATTTAAGCAGATTCAGGAAGATCGTTCCGAAGGGCTTGATATAGCTTTCGGCCGCTGCGGCATGACCCTGCAGAAGCATACCCGAAGCGATTCCGAGGATCAGGGCAATAAATATCTGCGCGGCAAGAGGGAGCTTTTTCTGATTTTTCATAATTTGTACTTCCTTAATTATAAAAATATTATGTAATACTTTGCGGATTATACCGCATTTTTGTTATGAATCAAATAAAAAAATAATTGTTTTGGCGCGAAAGATGTTATAATTCTAAAAATCATAAGACCGGAAGAAAAATGCCGGTGTTACAGACTGAAAAAGCTGTATTAAAAACTGCAGGGTCTATCCCGCGGTCATGTTCCGCGGACGGCAGTAAGAGTACAGCTTGTGACAGGATTGGGAGAGAAGACAGGAATGAGATATCCGGAATTCATAAAAAAGGGGGATACCATAGGCTTCGCGGCGCCGTCCTTCGGGTGCGCCTCGGAGCCTTACAGGTCGGCGTTTGAAAGCAGCATAGGAGCGTTTGAGTCAATGGGCTTTAATACCCTTCTCGGACCTAACTGCTATGAGGGCAGCGGGATCGGTATCAGCAGCAGCCCGGAAAGCTGCGGAGCCGAGCTTACGGCTATGTACTGCGGAGATCTGGGAGAATGCAGCGCCATTATGGCCTGCGGAGGCGGCGAGCTCATGTGCGAGACCCTCGAACACGTGGATCTGGAGCGCATTGCGGCGGCGAGACCAAAGTGGTATTCAGGCTTTTCCGACAATACAAATTTTATTTTTCCTCTTGTGACTATGTGCGATACCGCGGCCGTCTACGGACCTAATGCTCCGGCCTTCGGCATGGAGCCATGGCATAAAAACTTAAGCGATATGATGGATATCCTTACGGGAAAAAAGCTGACAGTGGGAAGCTACAGACGCTGGGAGTCCCATAGTCTGAAGAGTGAGGAGAATCCTCTCGAGCCATACAACTGTACGGAAAAGAACCGGCTGATACTGAAAAATACTGCCTCGGACGGTACGATAGATATGAGCGGAAGACTGCTGGGAGGCTGCATGGATGTGCTTGCCATGCTCTGCGGAACCGGCTTTGATCATGTCGGGAAGTTTCAGGAAAGGTATGCGAGGGACGGAATCATCTGGTTTCTTGAGGCCTGCGATCTCAATGTCTTTTCAATGAGGAGGGTAATGTGGCAGCTGGAGCAGGCCGGATGGTTTGAGACGGCAAAGGGCTTCATCATAGGAAGACCGTATCATTTTGATGAGCCGATGATGGGACTCGACAGGATAGAAGCGGTAATGGGAATAGCCGGAAGACATAATGTTCCGGTGATACTGGATGCGGATGTGGGACACCTGCCGCCTATGATGCCGCTTGTTGCGGGAAGTCTCGCCCGTGTTACGGCTTCGGGAAGCCGGATGAGGGTGAGCATGAAGCTTGTCGATTGACAATGCAGTAAAATAGATTTATTCTTAAAGACTATGATAAGACAGAGCCGGGCTCAAAAAATATACAGAGAAAGGAGAGAAGGATATGATTCAGGTCACCAGATCCTCAATGCCGGATTTTGAAGAATACTGCAATGAGATCCGGTCAATGTGGGATTCCCACTGGCTGACGAATATGGGCGAAAAGCATCAGAGGCTGGAAGCTATGCTGAAAGAGTATCTGGATACTCCGAATGCCGTACTGTACGCAAACGGACATCTGGCACTGGAGGATGCGATTGCAGCCATGAGGCTTCCTGAGGGCGGAGAGATAATAACCACACCCTTTACCTTCGCCTCTACGACCCATGCCATTGTCAGAAAGGGCTGCAGACCGGTTTTCTGTGATATAGATCCGGATGACTTTACGCTGGACGCCTCAAAGCTTCGCAGTCTTATTACCGAAAAGACATGCGCGATACTTCCTGTGCATGTCTACGGACATATATGTCACACGGATGAGATACAGTCCATAGCCGACGAGTACGGTCTCAAGGTTATATATGATGCTGCTCATGCCTTCGGTGTTATAAAAAACGGTGTTTCGGCCGCAAACTTCGGCGATGTCAGCATGTTCTCTTTTCATGCCACAAAGGTATTCAATACGATCGAGGGGGGAGCTCTGTGCTTTCGGGACGGCTCTCTGACAGAGGAATTCAATCATCGCAAGAATTTCGGAATATGCAATCCTACGGATGTGGTATTTGTAGGCGGCAACGCCAAAATGAATGAATTTCAGGCGGCCATGGGCATCTGCAATCTGCGCCATGTGGATGAGGAGATAAATAAGAGAAGAACAGCGGACAGCGTATACAGGGAGCTTCTCGGAAATGTTCAGGGAATCATCCTGCCAAAGATCAGGGAGGATTCCGAAAACAGACATAATTATGCTTATTTTCCTGTCTTGTTCGACGGATTCGGATATAGCAGGGATGAGATAAGTGACAGACTTAAGGAAAACGGTATCATTGCAAGGAAATATTTTTATCCGCTTACCAGCTCCTTTGAATGCTACAGAGGAATGGATTTTGCAAAGAATGCCAGGACGCCGGTAGCTGCATACTGTGCCGACAGGATACTGACGCTGCCTCTGTATGCGGATCTGACTACCGAAGAGATCGAGCGGATCTGCAGAGTCGTACTCCGGGGCAGATGACCGGCAAATATCGAGCGGATCTGCAGAGCCGTACTCCGGGGAAGGTGACCGGCAAATGCCGGGCAGAGCAGTGAGATCGTCCTCAGGAGCGAATGACACCGGAGAACGGCACAACGGAATAATGAGGTTCTTACACGGAGAGAAATAATATATGGTAATTGATGCATTACTGGATGCGGTTTTTGATTCACTCAGGGCGCTGCCCTTTCTTATTGCGGCCTTTGCCGTAATGGAGCTTCTTGAGAAGCATTCCGACAAATATACCGACAGGCTCTTTCTGAGATTCAGAAAGGCGGGGCCGGTCATAGGAGCGGTCCTCGGGCTGTTTCCGCAGTGCGGCTTCTCAGCGGCAATGAGTAATCTGTATGCCGGAAGCGTTATCACACTGGGTACACTTATAGCAGTATTTTTATCTACCTCCGACGAGGCTGTGCTGATAATGCTGAGCAGTCCGGAGTCAGCGGTTAGCATCATGCCGCTGCTTGCGGTAAAGCTTATAATTGCTGTTACTGCCGGATTTATTGTGGATGCAGTGTTTAAGGGAGCCGGGAAGGAGCCGGACATCGAAGCGATATGCACCGACTGCGGCTGTCATGAAAAGAAGGGACTGGTCATTCCGGTACTGATCCATACGAGAAATGTAATGATATGGCTGCTGCTGATATCTTTTATCCTGAATGTTCTGCTTGAGAGCGTGGGCTCCGACCAGCTTGCCGAGCTGATGGGAAATGATATGCTGCTGCAGCCTCTGATAACCGCACTGGTGGGGCTGATTCCAAACTGTGCGGTATCGGTAATGTTTACAAAGCTCTATCTTGCAGGCACCCTCAGCTTTGCTTCAACGATAGCCGGACTTTCCTCCGGAGCCGGAATCGGACTGATAGTCCTGTTCCGTATGGATAAGGATAAAAAGGAGGCTCTGAAGATAGTATCGGTATTGTATGTGTGTGCTGCGGCGGCGGGAATCATCTTAAGATTACTTGGTATTTAACAGGTGATTTTTAATGTGCGGCAGCGGCAGGAAGCATCCTGAGATTACCCGGTATTTAACAGATCAATATATAAGTGCTGAAGCGTCTGAGATCCTCGGCAGTACGATTGCCGGGCACTTCACTGGCGTCTTGATAAAACAGGTGCTGTAAACGATAGATTTTGTGTTATATTATTAGTTAAAAATGAAAAGACAATGAATAGGCTCAGGCGTCTGTCTTTACCGCCGGGTCAAAACAGGGAATCATCAGAATCATCATAAGGAGTCTTTTATGTCAGAGGATATTAAGAACACTGCGCCGGGGACAGAGACCGGTGCCGAAAGCATTTCCAAGAACTTTATTGAGCGTGAGATCGACAAGGATCTGGCGGAGGGCGTTTACGATCATGTTCATACCAGATTTCCTCCGGAGCCTAACGGCTATCTGCATATAGGCCATGCCAAATCCATTATTCTTAATTCGGGAATAGCAAAGGAATATAACGGTCAGTTCAATCTCAGATTTGACGATACAAACCCGGTCAAGGAAAAGACCGAATATGTAAACTCCATCATTGAGGATGTCAGATGGCTCGGCGCGGATTTTCGCGGCGAGGTGCTTTTTGCATCCAATTATTTTGAAGAGATGTACGATAAGGCTGTAATGCTCATCAAGAAGGGAAAGGCCTATGTATCGGATCTTTCGGCAGAGGAGATAAGAGCCACAAGGGGAGATTTCAGAACTCCGGGCACGGAGGATCCTTCCAGAGAGCGTTCAGTCGAGGAAAACCTAAGACTCTTTGAGGAAATGAAAAACGGTGTGTATGCCGATGGTGAGAAGGTATTAAGAGCTAAGATCGACATGGCTTCGGGAAATATAAACATGAGAGATCCGGTCATCTATCGCATTGCCCGTCTGACTCATCACAATACGGGAGACAGGTGGTGCATCTATCCGATGTATGATTTCGCCCATCCTATCGAGGATGCGGTAGAGGGAATAACCCACAGCCTGTGTACACTCGAGTTTGAGGATCATAGACCGCTTTATGACTGGGTGGTGAGGGAGTGTGAATACAGCGAGCCTCCGCGCCAGATCGAGTTTGCAAAGATGTATCTTACAAATGTGGTGACCGGAAAGCGATATATAAAGAAGCTGGTGGAGGACAAGGTGGTAGACGGATGGGATGATCCGAGGCTTGTTACCATCGCCGCTCTGAGACGACGCGGATATACTCCGGAATCCATCAGAAAGTTTGTGGAGCTGGCGGGCATCTCCAAGGCCGACTCCAGCTGTGAGCTGGACATGCTGGAGTACTGCATCAGAGACGATCTGAAGCTCAAGAAGCCTCGTATGTTGGCGGTGCTTCATCCTCTCAAACTCATCATCGACAATTATCCTGAGGGAGAGACAGAGCTTCTGGATATGCCTAACAATCTTGAGGTTCCTGAGATGGGAAGCCGTAAGGTGACCTTCGGCAGAGAGCTGTGGATAGAGCAGGAGGACTTCATGGAGGTCCCTCCACACAAGTATTTCCGACTGTTCCCGGGCAACGAGGTAAGACTTATGGGAGCCTACTATGTGAAGTGCACAGGCTTTGATAAGGATGATGAGGGAAACATCATTGCCGTTCACGGAGAATATGACAGAACACAAAAGACCGGACAGGAGACAAGGAAGGTCAAGGGCACCATTCACTGGGTATATGCCGGAGACTGCTTCGATGCGACAGTAAGGCTTTATGAGAACCTTGTTGATGAGGAAAAGGGAAAGCTGTCCGAGGACGGAACCCTCAATCTCAACCCTAATTCACTGACGGTACTCGAAAACTGCAAGCTGGAGTCTTCACTTAAGGATGCTGCGGCATTTGACAGCTTCCAGTTCGTGAGAAACGGCTTCTTCAATGTCGACTGCAGAGATTCCTCTGAGGGAAGACCTGTATTCAACAGGATAGTCGGACTTAAGAGCTCATTTAAATTAAAGTAATTATATGACGGAAAGTAAAACAGGATTTTCAGAAAAAAAAGAACAGTCAGTAAATACGGCAGCAGCCGAAAGGCATACGGAAAACCCGATGGTGGTCACTGATCCCTCCCAGGTGCTGGCGGAGCCGAGGACCCTTCAGGCACCGAATGCCAATGCGACGCCCGAGGAGCTGTGGGAACAGCTTAAGAAAAACTATCTGTCATACCGCCCGGCAGAGGAGCTTGCGGATATTGAAAAGGCATACAGGATCGCCTTCGAGATGCATAAGGATCAGAAGAGAAAATCCGGAGAGCCTTATATCATTCATCCTCTCAATACCGCAATAATCATCACCGAGATAGGTATGGATCGGGATACGGTCATAGGCGCCCTGCTCCATGATGTCGTTGAAGATACCAATATGACTCTGGAGCAGATAAGCGATATGTTCGGCCCTGATGTTGCCGTGCTTGTCGACGGAGTCACAAAGCTGACAGAGCTGTCCATTGCTGTAGACAAGATAGAGGAGCAGGCGGAGAATCTGCGCAAGATGTTCATCGCCATGGCAAAGGATATCCGTGTGGTGCTCATCAAGCTGGCAGATCGTCTGCACAATCTTCGTACACTGCAGTATCAGAGTGAGAGAAAGCAGTACGAAAAGGCCAGAGAGACTTTGGATATCTATGCCCCGCTGGCGGAGCGGCTGGGTATAAGCAAGCTGAAGATAGAGCTGGATGATACAGCCTTAAAATATGTCATGCCGGATGTGTATGCGGATCTGGCATCCCAGATATCCCTTCGCAAGGAGGAAAGGGAGGCTTTTATAGCCGGCATCATCAATGAAGTCCATACTCATCTGGAGGAGGCCGGTATAGAGGCCACCATGAGCGGACGCGTCAAGCATTTTCTCAGCATTTACAGAAAGATGGTCAATCAGAACAAGACCATCGATCAGATATATGATCTGTTTGCGGTGCGTATCCTTGTGGACTCTGTCAAGGACTGCTATGCGGCTCTGGGTGTTATCCATGAGCTGTATAAGCCGATACCGGGGCGCTTCAAGGATTACATTGCGATGCCGAAGCCTAACATGTATCAGTCGTTGCATACGACTCTGATAGGAAATGACGGGACGCCTTTCGAGATCCAGATCAGGACCTATGAGATGCATCGTGTAGCGGAATACGGTATTGCCGCCCACTGGAAATATAAGGAGACCGGAGGCTCAAAGGCAAAGGCCGAGGGCGTGGAGGACAGCAAGATGAGCTGGCTCAGGCAGGTGCTGGAATGGCAGAAGGATGCCAGCGATTCCAAGGACTTCCTGAACATGGTCAAGTCGGATTTTGATGTTCTCAACGAGAGCGTTTACTGCTTTACACCATCCGGCGACGTCAAGCCGCTGCCTATGGGTTCAACGCCTATTGACTTTGCGTACAGCATTCACTCTGCCGTAGGAAATCAGATGATCGGCGCCAGAGTCAACGGCAGACTGGTGCCTATCGATTATAAGCTTCAGAACGGAGACCAGGTAGATGTCATCACCTCCCAGAACTCCAACGGTCCGAGCCGTGACTGGCTGAAGGTGGTCAAGTCTACACAGGCAAAGAACAAGATCAATGCCTGGTTTAAAAATATCAACCGTGAAGATAATATTCTGAAGGGCAGGGAACAGCTGGAGCATTACTGCAGAGCGAAGGGACAGCTGTACAGTGAGCTGACAAAGCCTGAATATATCGAGGCTGTGCTCAGAAGATATGCGATCAAGGACTGGGAGACTGTTCTTGCTTCAGTGGGACACGGCAGCCTGAAGGAAGGACAGGTGGTCGGAAAGCTTCTCGAGGCTAAAAAGAAGGATGAAAAGGAAAAGCTCACCGATGACCAGATCCTTTCGGCTGTCGGCGGAGAGAGCCCTGATATTGAGGGACCTTCCGTTCATCGCAGCAATAAGGGCGGTATCATCGTCCGCGGGATAAATGACCTGTCGGCAAGATGCGCTCATTGCTGCAATCCTGTGCCCGGAGATGAGATAGTAGGATTTGTGACAAGAGGAAGAGGCATCACAGTCCACAGAACAGACTGCATCAACATGATCAACCTGCCGCCAACGGAGCGCAGCAGGGTCATAGAGGCAGAGTGGGATTATAAGGATGATACGAACGACACCTATTCGGCGGAGCTCAGGATATACTGCAATAACCGTATAGGCATGATGGTGGATATTTCCAGAGTCTTCTCGGAGGCGGGAATAGATATCACAAGCATCAATCTCAAGAACTCCAAGAACGGCACGGCGACTCTGCATATAACCTTTGATATTCATGGCAAATCGGAGCTCAATAAGATCATTGACAAGCTTCGTATGCTGCCGGATATAATAGATATCACAAGATCCATCGGCTGAGGAAATAAATGTGTCGACATATATAAAAAACAGCCTGTTTACAACCTATTCAAATGATACCAGAGATCTGGTAAATGCTTTCTACCCCGGCACAGTCTATACACAGGATGAGACCGGGGCAGATTTTGTTGTTGATATTGATT
>JAQXPY010000145.1 GCA_029100885.1 Clostridiales bacterium
CTTTACGGAATAATCCTTACTGTTGATATTAATCGTAAAGGAAGTCTCCTCACTGCTGTTGGAGACCGCCGCAGTGCTAATACCCTCTTCGTTTTCAAGGCTTAAAAGTGAAATACTGCTCTCGTCGGTTCTGACAGCATAAGCCTCTGTGACCTCTCCCGGTTCTGCAGCAGTATAATCAGCGAGAGACAGCCTGGTATTGCCGTCGATATAGAGCTCTGTCTCCTTTTCTGTTTCGTAAGGAGCAAATACTATCGTGCCGTAAACATGTTTCTCCCCGGTCTCAACATCTTCACCCCGGATATTTGCAGCTGCCATGGAATATTCTGACCCGGCTCTTCTTACTCTGATTCTTGCCCTTCCGTTTTCTATCGCAAAGGCCTCATCATCAAAGGAAAGAGAGGACAATACAGGTTCTTCATCGTCAGTGATTATGACAGACAGAGATGAAGCAATATAAGGCTCAGCATTTTCCGTGTCTGTAATAACAAAGGAAAAGGCCTCAGAGCCCTCGGAGCTTCCGTCGTCAATGATGCGGAAGCGGACATATTTGACTCCTTCTCCTGCCTTGAATAAGATCTTCTGCTCCGACGAATGAGAAAGCTTTGTCAGCTGCTCAGGCATAAGCTGTGCGAATATCGTTTCCGTTAAGCTGCTGCCAAGCTCTGCAGACATGGTCTCTCGGGTAGGCATGCCGGTTTCCTGCTCTTTCAGCAGCGCCAGACGGCTCTTTCCGGTATTCGCTCCGGAGGCTGCTGCTGAGATAACGGTATCGTTCTGATCCTCCTCTCTGAGAAGATTTGTAGGAGTTTCTGCTGTCGCTAATCTGTCGCCCTCTTCATCCGATGTTTCAGTTTCTGTTTCATCCGGCATTTCAGTTTCTGTTTCATCCGGTATTTCAGTTTCCAGATTTGTCGGAGTAGCGACAGGTATGCGTCCTGTTTCACCTATCAGATCGCCGTATGATCTGTCGTCATCTTCATCCGTCGTTTCAGTTTCTGTTTCATCCGGCATTTCAGTTTCCAGGTTTGTAGGAGTAGCGACAGGTATGCGTCCTGTTTCACCTATCATGTTGCCGTATTCATCAAACTGATAAACAATCTCCTCCGGCTGTTCGTCATTGACACCGAGTGAAGCCCTCTGCATGAGAGTCATTTCACTCTTAAATTCCTTTTTATTGCCGCCGAGAAGCACATAGTCATCCTTATACAACGCAGAAATATCCAAAGAATGGATCGTGACCGAAGCCTCCTTCGAAAGATCTCCTTCTCTGTATATTGGAACCTCGTATATTCCGTTTGCTTCGTTCAGATCCAGCGTTGTTACGCCAAAATAGACAAGGTCTCCCTCGATCAGCTGATCCCCTTTAAATCTTTCGCCCTCTATCACAGTAGGATATTCCTTAAACGAATCCGCAAAGGAAACCCCAGTCTGGCAAATTATGATGCTGAGAGATGTCAGAATTGAAACTATACGCTTTGAATAACTTAATCGATTCATAATAGTGTATAAAAAATGCTCCTTAAATCTATTCAGGGAATATTTTGCCTATCAGCGGCTGCTGTGCGCCCGGTAGGCTTCTCTGCCTGTCCGGGATAGTTGAGAATGATCCTTTTTCCTGTCTTAAGCTGCCGTGTGCCCGATAAGCCTCTCTGTCTGTCCGGAATATATAAGAATAATCAATTATTTCCGATCTCAAAATGCGTCACATCCTCCCAGTGACGACGAATGGCAATGTCAGCCGTACATTCGGTATTGTTGAAGGAAACAGACCACTGAGTATTGCTGGTTATGTCGTTTGGATTCGGCTCCTGGGCAGCCGCCTTGATTGCGTTCCAGACAGTGTCACATGTGTAATTGCCCTTCTCCTTCTCAAATACCTCCAGCACGGCATCATATCTTTCCCTGCCGTGTCCGTAAATACCGTTTTTCTGGTTTGGAAGCACCTTATCCTTGTGAAGGATAAAGAAATTTGTGATCGCCTCCGTAGGAGTAGCTGTCAGCTCTCTGCCGTCACTTTCAGGATCATACTCCACGACCCTTCCGTCCCCTGAAGCATCCGTAATATAAAAATGATAATCTCTGCCGCTGGAGGAGAACATATCATAGCCTCGAAGAAGCTCCACCGCCTCCTCCGTAGTCGCTGCCCTGTCCAGCACAAGACGGATAGCCAGAGTAGTGGCTATGACCGGCTTGCCGGTGCTCTGACGGACAGGCTCGCTGTCAAGTGTCAGCACTGCTATGGATACTCCCTTTTCATTTACACCGTCAAGACAGATAAACGGCGCGGTCAGAGCCGCCAGCTTTTTTGACATGCTCTTATCGACATCGTTTGCACCTACGTTATCAAGTGCCGCAAAGGCAATCGAGCTGTATCCGTCCTCAGGAGTACATCTTACCATCATTGCCGAGGTATTTCTCCTGAAATCATAGTTTCTGCCCATATGAACATCCCCGTCACCGTCTGTCAGTGTGAATGCGGTACAGCTGAAATCCGGGGCCTTGATATGAACAGGCAGCAGCGGCAGCGACTCTTTAAGTATCGCGTCGATCATCGACTGATCATCTCTGATGCCGTATCCTATAATGTCGTCAATACTGTAGTCATATTTGATATCCATGCTGTAGAGGTCGTAACCGTCCTCATAGTCCGTAAGCTTCTTTATAGTTCCGGTGGTCTTTAAACGCGTATAATACAGTCCGATAAAGGCAGCCGCAGCTGCAATAACAACTGTAATACATATCAGAATGATCCATTTCAATGCCTTGCTCATTTCATTTGCTCCTTTCTCTCTGATTCATATTTTGTAATAAAAAGCCCGATTGTCTCCTTCAGAATATCGATCTGGGATCTTAAATAAAACTCATCCTCAAATAACGCGTAGTGAACACATGCTCTGATAAGAATAAAGATAAGCGAAGTCAGCTTCTGATACGGTATACCCAGCTTTTCCTCCAGACTCTTTGCATATGCAGTATATCTCTCATCTACTCCGCTGAAGAATCTCTTCCCGTGCTCCCTGTATTTCGGATGAGTGTATACCTGATACATCAGCCTGTATTTCTTACCATGCTTTTCGGCAGTCCAATATGGGATCTCTTCAATGAAGCTCCACAGCTGATCCACATCGGCAGGAGCCTTTGCCATAAAGTCCTCCTCGACCTTGCTCATGCAATACCCGGTAGACTGGATGATAAGATCATCCAGATCCTCAAAATAGGTGTAGATCATGGATGTGTTGCAGCCGCAGTATCCGGTCAGTGCCCTGATGCCTGTACCGTGAAGCCCCAGCTCTGCAAAGGCGTTAAAGCATTTCTCCATGAGTTCGTTTTTTTTAGCATTCCATTGTTCTTCAGTATAATTTGCCATATATCACAGTCCGCTATTTGAAACATTCGTTACAAATAAAAGTATGCAACAGTTAACAAAAAAAATCAACCGGACATCGTATGATGCCCGGTAATTCATAATTAAGACTCGTTCCTTAACAATAATTCAACCTTTTCCTTAACAGAAGCAAATAACGGAAGGTATGGTCTGTTCGTTTTTTTTGCACGCGAGCCAAACAGCAGAACCATTTCTGCATTATGTCTGCTGCAAATATCCCTGATACACTGTAAATACTCTGTCTCGGTCATGTCATACTTTATATAAAACAAATGTAACTAATCAGTACCTGTCATGATATCATTTACTGCCTGTAATCTGTTTATTGATTGGT
>JAQXPY010000146.1 GCA_029100885.1 Clostridiales bacterium
CGTACTTATCCAAACTATCACTACGAGGATCTTCAGCTGCTTCTGGAGCTCTACGAAGAAAGAGGACTCAAGAACCCATCGGTTGTCATCGACTGCAATCATGCCAACTCCGGCAAAAAGTATCTCGAGCAGATACGTATCAGCAAGGATGTGCTTCACAGCCGCACTTCCTCGGAAGGAATCACAAAGCTTGTCAAGGGTCTCATGATAGAAAGCTATCTTGAAGACGGAAATCAGAAGGATACAGAGCACTGCTACGGAAAATCCATCACAGATGCCTGCATCGGATGGGATAAGACCGACACGCTTATTCATCAGCTGGCAGAGCTCTGGGAGATGTGATAACATAGCCGCAGAACAAAACTATAGCTTAAATAATAACGGATATGAAGCCGGAAGGAATCAGACGCTTCATATCCGTTTTTTCATTTTTATCGGTTCAATTTACTGTCATGATTTACTGTCACAATTTACCGTCACAATTTACTGTTACAATTTACCGTCACAATTAATCTTAACAGTATCATACCTTCCAGAGACCGTGAAGATTGCAGTATGCGTAAGCAGCCTCTACCTCATCTCCTTCACAGATAGCGAAGCATGCCATCGGCTTGTCGCCCGGCTTTAAAGCCTTTCTCTGATTGCCCTGCTTTGTCTGAAGAGAGATCCACTCTATGTAATGCTCAGGCTGCATCGGATGTTCAACGGAGCCAACCACAACAGATACACTGTTGCCGTCCACAGTATAAACAGGAACATGCTTCTCTGCTGCCGCATCCTTTGCGCCTGGAACGATCTCCTTCATCGGTTCTCCGCAGCATACAACAGGAACACCGCTGTCCTTGACCATGGCAATTATATTTCCGCAATGCTCACAAATAAAAAACTTCTGTTCCATATTCTTCCTCCTATAAAAATTTATGGTTAATAATATCTCTTAAAGCTAATAAGGAATTATCCGCCGAGTGATCTCAAGACCCTCTGCAATCATTACCTGCTGTTTTTATTATATTCCCGGCAGCAGGCTGCTTCAAGGATATTTGAACATATTTAACAGATTCTTTAGCGTTGCGGGATACTGTTTCATCGCGTGGATCATATGGATTCATTCAGTAAAACGAAGGTCTCAGCATATAATAGGAGCTTCCACGGGATATCACCCTCCCCTCGGCTTCCAGCTGCATCAGCCATGCGGCTGTTTCGGTGATGCTTTTCCCACATTTTTCGGAAACAGTCTCAATATGCATTTCCCCTGAGGACAGGATATCTTCTATCCTTTGCTTATCATCATTGGTTCGATCAGCTGATGACGGTCTCTTTCTTTTCTCCCTCTCACTGTTTTTGCAGCATTTAATAAACATATCCGACCGGACAAGCTCCATTATGTCTTCCGGCGAAGTCACTATGCCCGCGCCGTCCCGTATCAGTCTGTTGCAGCCGGCAGAGGTTCTGTCTGTGATCCTGCCAGGCACCGCCATAATATCCTTGCCCTGAGACAGAGCATACTCGATAGTAGAAGATGTACCGCTTTTATCTCCTGCTTCAACAACCACAACAATATCAGCAAGTCCTGCTATGATCCTGTTTCTCAGCACGAAATGAAAGCCCAGCGCGGCAGTATCCGGAGGGAACTCCGAAATCACTCCTCCTTCACCCCGGCTCATCCGTTCAAACAGCTTCCAGTTTTCCGCAGGGTAACAGATGTTTATTCCGCACCCCAATACAGCGTAGCTTTCCCGGCCGCCCCTCAGAGAACCGACTGCCGCAGCACTATCCACACCGTATGCCAGCCCGCTGACGACCTGTATCCCGTTAGAGGCCAGCTCGCCGGCTAACAGCTCTGCCGTTGTTTCTCCGTAGCTGCTGCATTTTCTTGAGCCTATGACAGCCACCGACGGTCTTGTATCCTCCGGAAGTCTTCCTCTGACATACAAAATAGGCGGCATGTCATTAATATGCTCCAGTCTGTCCGGATACTCATCATCAAACATCGTTACTATTCGTATCCCGTTTTCCGACATTGTTCCAAGCCTCTCTAAGAGCATGCCTTCTTTATCCTTTAATGCTGCATAATTTTCACACATTCTCTCCTGTTTAAACAGCCCTGCCTTAAAATGCTCCCCGGCTTCATGCCTGTAGGCCTCACTGAAGGAGCCGTAATGTCTGTACATATGAAGAAGCTTGTCGCTCAGCATTCCTTTCATGCAGCTCAGCAGATAAAGAGCTGTTTTCTCTTCATTTATTAACTCTGTGCCTTTCATCTCTGAATTTATAACCTGAATTATCTTTTATGCTTCTCGTATCTCTCAGGTATCACCTGAGTCCGCTGCTTAGTTTATCCTCTAAGCTGCGCAATCCGGCCGCTTCGGCAAGATGTCTCACAGATATTCTCTCGGAACGATCCATGTCCGCAATGGTTCTTGCCGTTTTTAGTATCTTGTGATAGGTCCTGCCTGACAGATACCTTTCGGAAAAAACATTCCTGATATAGTCGGTCTCCTCGCTGCCGAGAATGCAGTATTTTTCGATATCCTCAACCGACATTCTGCTGTTAAAACGGATACTGCTGTTTTTAAACCGCTCTGCCTGAATCCTGTGAACCTCCTCAACACGCCTCCTTATGACTTCCGAAGGCTCCTCCGGTGATCTGTCCCGTTTTCCCGCAATATCCTCGTAGCTGAGCGGCGCCGCCTCGGCACAGATATCTATTCTTTCCAAAAGAGGCTTAGATACCCTGCCAAGATGGTTTCTTATCTGCGGCGGTGTGCATGTACACCTGTTTCTGTCCGGATAAAATCCGCATGGGCAATTGTTCATTGCCGCAGACAGTAAAAAATCTGCCGGATAGGTACAGCTGCCGTTCAGCCTGTTTATGACCGTCCTGTGTTCCTCTAAAGGCAGAAACAGGTTGGCGATCACACTGTCTGAAAACTTATTGAGTTCATCTAAAAACAACACGCCTCCCGATGCCAGTGACAGCTCCCCCGGCATTGCCCTTATTCCTCCTCCGGCAAATGCTGCCGCAGTTACCGTATGATGAGGGCTCCTGAAGGGACGTTTTGAAAGAAGCGGTCTGTCCGCAGGCAGCATACCGCAGATGCTGTACACCTTGGAGATCTCTATATCCTCTTCTCTTGTCAGCTCCGGCAGGATAGACGGAATACATTTTGCTATCATCGTCTTTCCCGTTCCTGCTGGTCCGGTCATCAGAATATTATGCATTCCGCTGGCCGCTATCTCCGCCGCCCTCTTTAAAAATCGCTGCCCGTGCACATTTTTAAAGTCATATTTTTCGTAATTTGCCGTTTTACAGGATATACTTTCTAATGATTCTGTTTCACAAAATGTACTATGGAACTGTGATGTTTTACATTTTTCTTTTTCGCAAATACCTTCCTCTCTACGTACAGTTCCGTGCGGCTTGCATTTAATGCTGTCAGGGTGCTTTAATACCTCTATGACCTCCGAAATGCTCCTGCATCCTATTACGTCAAGTCCCTCCACCAGCTGCGCCTCTCTGACATTTTCCAACGGAACGACCAGCCTTGTGCACCCGCTTTTTCTAACAGCAAAGCTTAACGGCAGCATTCCGCGTACGGGCTTCAGGCTTCCGTCAAGTCCTGTCTCCCCCAAAAATGCGGTATGCTTAAGCTCCTCGTGATCCAATACCCCATATCCGCACAAAACAGCTGCCGCCACAGGTAGATCATAGGCTGTTCCCTCCTTCCTGACAGACGCAGGAGAAAAATTCACTGTCACCCGCCTTGGTTCTACTCTGACATTACTGTTTTTAATTGCGTTCCAGACACGCGACTGGGCCTCCTTTGTTTCTGCCGAAAGCATTCCTGTAAGATTAAAGCACGGAATGCCGTTTCTCACATCCGCCTCTATAGAAACAAGATAGCCTTCTATACCTAACAGTCCGGCAGTATTTATTCTTGCGAACATAGCTCCTCCGATTCTTAAAAATAAGCTGCTGCACTACTGCAGCCGCACTGAAAAAAAGAATTATGTAAAATGAGTTTCTGAATAAATGAATTATGAATAAATGAGTTTCTGAATATAGAGATCTTTGAAAAACCGAATTATGAACCGCCGTCAGAAGCTTCGATATGTTCTGATAAGACTTGCGGACGCCTTGATCCTTACTCGATCAGGAGGTGCCGTTACATTCAGTGCATATTATTTTATATATAAAAAGAGGACCGCACAAGCAAAAAATGCTTTGCAGTCCATAAAATAATTCGTTTGGTTTTTGTTTATTCTGATATCGCGTATCACTGCGTCATGCGGGGCTGAACAAGTCTTGAAAACTTTCCGGGAAGAGCAGTCCTGAAGGTTCTCGCTTCAAGGTATTTAAACGGCTCGCTTATGCGCTCGGGCATAACGATCTCCCAGGCATGAAGAAGCTGCGAGTCTATGCCGTACTCCTTTTTGAGTCTTCGTGCCGTATCGACATCTCCGTATTTTGCATCTCCTATCAGAGGGTACCCCAGAAAAGCAAGATGTGCCCTGATCTGATGGCTTTTTCCTGTTATCAGCTCGACCTTTACAAGAGTGTACTGTCTGCCGCAAAGGCTGCCGAAGCATGAAACTATTCCGGCATTGCGTGCATCGCTCTCCTCCAGAGGCCAAAATGCGGTTTCTATGACAGACTGCTCCGTAAGTGTTCCGCTTTTTTTTGTATGTTCTATTGTGACCCTGTTGATGCTCTTGTCCTTTGTGAGAAAAGCCCTGTCATGAACAGGTCCTTCAGGCCGTCCCCAGACTGCAGCAATATAATACTTTTTTATAGCTCTGGTACGAAGCATTTCGGAAAATGCTCTTGCGGCAGAATATGCGGCAGCAAATATCACAAGCCCCGAGGTATTCCTGTCGAGACGATTGCATACCGAAGGAGTAAAGGAGCCGGATGCTCCGTATTTTGATCTGCAGTAATCCAGCAGAACCTCGTTCAGACTGCGGTCTCCCGCCGCTGCCTTCTGGGTCAGAACTCCGGATGCCTTATCGGCAAGGATAACATATCTGTCCTCGTAAACGATAGAACAATACCGCTGCAATTCACTCTCTATTATCCTTTTATCCGCTCCGAGTCCTATGTCCAAACAGAAGCTGTCAGTACGAGGCATTCTGACCTCTCTGACGGAGCTGTCAGTACGAGGCTCTCTGACCTCTCTGACTGAGCTGTCAGAATAAATCCGTCCGGCTGCTCCGGTGCAGGTTTTACCACAAGACAGCTTCTCTGCTCCGCCTGTAAGCTCGGAAATCCTTTCATCGGAAAAGAAAAGCCAGATCTCATCTCCGGCTTTTATGATCTCGCTGCCGTCCGCTTTTCTGCCCGACAGCTTGATATTCTTTTTTCTGAAGGCTTTGTATATAAAGCTTTTCGGGGCCTTGGCAAAATACTTCATAATGTATCTGTCGAGCCTTCTGCCCGCCTCAGCTTCGGAAACAACGATCTTGCGCATAAGTCAGTCAGTAATAATGCCCTCTGCCTTCATAAAATCCGAAAAATCCTGACAGTACATATCCGCAAGCCTGTGCTTTTCGGCATCAGCCTCCTCGGAAAACCTGTCATACACCGCCACTGCCTTCATTCCGGCAGCCTTTGCTGCCATGATCCCGGCCGGAATATCCTCAAATACAAGGCATCTCTCCGGCTCTGCTCCGAGCCTTTCTGCAGCAAGAAGATAAACATCAGGATACGGCTTGCCCCTCTCCGCCTGATCCGACGTTACGATAACATCAAATCTGTCCCTGATGCCGTTAGAATCAAGGCAGACCTCAATCATATCTATTGCATTGGAGGATGCGATCCCAAGCTTAATACCCTCAGACCTGAAATAATCTAAAAGCTCAACTGCATAAGGCTTGAGTCCGACTTCATTTTTATACTTGTCATAGGACATCTCTATCCAGTCGCCTATGATCTGTTCTATAGTCCGTGGAATACCGTACTTCTCACGAAAGTAACAGGCGGTCTCCGTAACGCTCATTCCGGCAATATCTATCTGAAGCTGCTTATCGAACTCAAAACCGAAACGGGACAGATATGCGATATCGATATCTGTCCACATCCACATTGAATCCACTAAGGTACCGTCCAGATCAAAGATCACCGTATCTATATCACTGTTCAGGAGTCTCATTTTCGTATGATTCATAAGCAGTGTTGTCTACATTGAGCTGACTGCGGTTTTCCGAGCACTGTCTGTAAACAGACTCCAGCGAATCAAACATCTGATCGAGACGCTGTCTGCTCTCTCCTGCCGTTCCCGCAATAATATTCTGGATATCGGCAAGCAGACCGTCGGCATACTGAAGCGCTCCCTGCCTGATGCTGTTGGCATCCTGCACAGCGGACTCGACTATGGAATCGGCCTGTCCTCTGGCTTCATCCACCACCTCATTCGCACGCTGGTATGCGCGCTGCATGACCTCATGATCGCTCACCAGCACATCTATCTGTGCCTGGGCATCATTGATCATGTTCTGTGCCTGAGTCCTCGCGTCTTCAAGGATCGCCTCCTGCTGGGCAATGATCTTCTGATACTTCTTGATCTCTTCAGGGATCCTCATACGCATCTCTACGATCATCTCATCCAGCTCTTCCTTATTGACAACTATCTTTGTATTTGAAAACGGCTGATACTTGCATCCGTCAATAAACGCATCCAGATCGTCTATTATCTGCTCTATCTTGCTGCTCATAAATATTTCTCCTTAAACTTTTCCCTGACTCTCACGGCAATACTGTCCGGTACAAAAGGGGACAATTCACCGCCGTGTGCTCCCAGCGTCCTGACAGTGCTTGAGTTCACACAGCTGTATCTGAGCTCAGTTGCAAGAAATACTACCTCATACTCAGGAACCAGCATCTTAATGCCCTGAGCGAGAAATACTTCATAATCATAATCTCTTTCGTTTCTGATCCCCCTGACGACGGCATCTGCATGCTGCTGTCTGTAGAAATCCGCCTGTAGTCCCGAAAAGCTGATAACTTCAACATTATCAATGTCTTTCAGAACCTCTTTTAACATATTAACACGCTCATCTGTGGAAAACAACGAAGTTTTTTCATAATTTTCCAGCACCGCGACCACCAGCCTTCCGCAGAGTCGGGCAGCTCTCTCTATGATATTAATATGTCCGTAGGTCACCGGGTCAAAGCTTCCCGGATACAGCCACACAGTTTCTCTCATCCCATTGCCTTTCTTAAAAATATATGCTTCTGGTTCTTATATTCCTTTGTCCTGTATATCTCAAAGCCCAGCTCCCGCACAAATCCCATATCACATCTCAAGGACTCCTCAATAATAATGATACAGTTCTCACCGACTCCTTCCATCCCGGAAAGAGCACGCAGCACCGGGATCTCTGCTCCCTTGTCGTAGGGCGGGTCCATAAAGATGATAAGCCTCTCATCCTTCTTAAGGCCGAGCCTTCCGAAATAAACCGACACTGCTCCCGCATCCGCCTTTATAACAGAGGCTCTGTCATTAAATCTGCATTTGGAAATATTTGCATTGATGCAATCTATCGCTGCCCTTCCCATATCCACAAACACAGCTCTGTCGGCTCCTCTGCTCAGCGCCTCGATACCCATGGCGCCCGATCCCGCAAATATATCAAGGAATACAGCACCTGGCAGATCATTCTGAAGAATATTAAACAAAGTCTCTTTGATCCTGTCTGTCGTGGGTCTGGTATCCGTTCCCTTAGGAGCAGCAAGCGGAATGCTCCTTGCTGTACCGGCAATAACCCTCATTTATAAACACCCTCCTCTTTCAAGATAGCCCTCAAGTATCCTTTTCAGATGACTGTTCTCCTCCCTCTCTAAGTCAGGATCCTCTTCCAACAGTCTGCGCGTGCTTTCTCCCGCTGCCTTAAGCAGTTTCGAGTCAGCGTAGATATCCGCAAAGCCTCCTCCGGATTCACCGCTCTGCCTGGAACCAAATATCTCTCCCGGTCCCCTGAGCTTCAGATCCTCTTCGGCTATTTTAAAGCCGTCATTGGATCTGTTCAGAATGTCGAGTCTTTCTGCAGCCCTCTCGCTGTCCGAGGTATTTATCATAATACAGTAGGACTGCCACTTGCCTCTTCCGACCCGTCCCCTCAGCTGATGAAGCTCCGCCAGACCGAAGCGTTCGGCATTTTCGATCATGATAACCGAAGCATTAGGCACATCCACTCCTACCTCCACCACAGTGGTCGAAACAAGGATATCGGTCTCTCTGTTCTTAAAGCTCTGCATGGCGTTATCCTTTTCCTCCTCCTTCATTCTTCCGTGAAGGATGCCGACACGCACCTTGCCGTTATAGAGCTTTCTGAGCCTCTCCGAATAATCAGCAACATTTTCAAGTCCGAATGGATCCGCTGTGCGAACGATCTCCTCCGAGCCTTCGTCTCTGCCTCCGGAATACTCCTCATCACTGTCTTTTTCAATTGCAGGGCAGATGATATATGCCTGCCTCCCCTTTTTTATTTCGTCAAAAATAAACCTGTATGCCGTATTTCTGCAGTCCGGACCCACGACACAGTTTTTGATCGGCAGTCTGCCCGAAGGTCTTGCATCTATAATCGAGATATCCATGCCGCTGTACATGATCATGGCCAGAGTTCTCGGAATCGGTGTAGCGCTCATTACCAGGGTATGCGGTCTGTCTCCCTTGCTGCCCAGCGCCTCTCTCTGTCCGACTCCGAACCTGTGCTGTTCGTCGGTCACTATAAGCCCCAGATCATGATACTCGATTCCCTTTTGGAACAAGGCATGCGTACCGATAATAATATCCGCCTCATGCTCCCTGATTCGCCTTATAGCCTCACGCTTCTGTGCCGTGGTCATGGCTCCGGTCAGCAAAACAGTGCTTATCCTGCCGTCAAACGCATCATTTATTTCCAACAGCCTGTTGAAGGTCTCATAATGCTGGGCCGCTAACACAGCCGTAGGAGCCATAATAACTGCCTGATAACCGTTTAGAGCTGTCTGGAGCATAGCCAGAACCGCTACTATTGTCTTGCCCGAGCCTACATCTCCCTCCAGCAGTCTGTTCATGATCCTGCCGGACGACATATCGTTTACTATTTCCTTATAGGCCCTGATCTGAGGTCCGGTAAGCTCAAAGGGAAGCTGTGCCATAAAACCCAAAAGTCTGAGGTCAGGCCTGCATCTGTGAGTGCTCTTCTGTTTTCCCGCATCCAGACTGAGTTTTGCTCCCGCAAGTACATTGATAAAGAACTCATCAAAAACAGTTCGCTGCATGACTGCTTCCAGCTCATCCCTGCTTCTCGGAAAATGTATCCTGACAGCTGTCTCCTCCAGCTCCTTAAGACCGTTCTCTCTGATTATCCATGAAGGAAGATACTCCTTAGCCTCACAGACCTTCAGCGCCTCGGCCACAGCCTTCATAAATGTATTGTTTGTGATGCCCTTTGTAAGTGTATAGACAGGCATCATTCTGTCCAGGTATTTTTCCCTGTATGTGAGAGGATCATATACTCTGGGCTGGTTCATTATCAGTCTGCCGTTTTTTTCGTAGACCCTGCCCCTGAATACATAATGACTGCCCTGTTTCAGAGTGTTTTTCAGATAAGGTGAATTGAACCATGAGAGCTGAAGTCTGCCGGTCATATCCGACAGATATGCGTTAACGACCGTCATTCCGTTATAGCGGTTCAGCGAAGCATCCCGGCTAAGTATCCCCTCCACGGTAAAAACTCTGCCCGGTTCCAGTTCATACAGCGGCACAGGCTTTTCAAAGGTATCATATCCCCTCGGATAGTGCCTTATCAGATCCTCTGCGCTGAAAATGCCGAGGCGGTTGAATGCCCCGGCAGTTTTCTCTCCTATACCCTTTATTGAGGTCAGTTCCATTTAAATAATACCAGAAATAAACATAAGCAGCAGCTTTTAACGCAGCTGACTATTCAACAGCAGAGAAAAGCAGCTTTGCGGATACTGCTTTGTAACAGCAGACAAAAAAGCATTACTCGACACTGATGATGTAATAATAAACCGGCTGGTCTCCCCGCTCACAGTCAACGTCTATATCAGGATATGCACTGCGTATGCTGTCGCAAAGCATTCCCGCCGATGAATCATCTATGCCCTCTCCCGCATATACCGTTATGATAGACGTGCAATCGTCCACCATCTTCTCGATCATCTCAAGCGCAGTATCATTAAGTACCTCGCCCACAGCAAGAATACCCCTGTCTCCAATACCCATGATATTGCCTTCTCTGATCTCCACACCGTCGATCATGGTGTTTCTGACAGCATATGTAAGCTCTCCTGACTTGACCTCGGATATCGAAGCCGACATGGCCTCAAGATTCTCCTCGTCACTGAGTCCCTCGGTGTAATTGATAAGAGCTGTGATGCCCTGAGGAATAGTCTTGGTCGGAACCACAAGGATCCTGACATCTGTATTGATCCTTGCTGCCTGCTCAGCCGCCAGAATGATATTCTTATTGTTCGGAAGGACGAAAACCGTCTCCGCATGAACACTGTCCACAGCGGTAAGAATATCATCCGTGCTCGGATTCATCGTCTGACCGCCTCCAATTACATAATCGGCTCCGAGACCTTCAAATATCTTTTTCAGTCCCTCTCCCGAGCATACCGAAATAAATGCCGCAGGCTTCTTCGGTCCGTCCTTAACAGGGCGGACATCTGTCTCTTCCTTATCCTTGACCGCAGCAGCCGCGGAAGCATTCCTGATGAGCTTTTCCTCATGCTCTTCCCGCATATTGTCAACCTTCATGCGCGACAGGGAAGCTCCGATCTCGATACCCTTCTCAAAGGCCTGACCCGGATGGTTTGTATGTACATGAACCTTAACGAGATCGTCGTCCGCAACACAAACCACGGAATCACCTATGCTCTCAAGAAAGCCCTTGAATTCGTCTAACTTTTCCTGTGACAGCGGCTCATTAAGATTCACAATAAACTCTGTACAGTATCCGAACTTGATGTCATCTGTGGAAATACGGGCACGTTCAGCAGACTGAGCAGGGCTTGCGGCAGCAGTCTCAAGCACCGTATCGACCTCCTTGCCCTGCAAGACGGCAAGCGCTCCCTTAAGGAATACCATCAGCCCCTGTCCGCCCGAATCCACGACTCCGGCCTCCTTCAGCACCGGAAGCATCTCCGGTGTCTGCTCAAGCACGGCATCTCCGTGCTCTATCACTGCCTCCATCAGCTCTGCCATGGAATCATAGCCCTCAGCTATCTCTCCAATACGGTCAGCCATACCCTTGGCAACAGTAAGTATGGTGCCCTCCTTAGGCTTCATAACTGCCTTATAGGCAGTCTCTGCGCCCCTTCTGAACGCAGCAGCGGCCAGCGCCGGATCGATCTGATCATTATTCTCTACAGCCTTGCAGAATCCTCTGATAAGCTGGGACATGATAACTCCGGAATTTCCCCTGGCTCCTCTTAAGGAGCCGCCGGCCATAGCCTTGGCAAGAGTCTTCATATCCGTATCGTCACCCAGCTCGCTGAGTGCTCTTGCTGCGGTCATAATGGTCATGGACATGTTTGTACCCGTATCTCCGTCAGGAACCGGGAAAACATTCAGCTCATTTATATACTCTTTGTTTTTTTCTAGATTATTAGCACCGGCAATAAAACATTTTTTCAGCATGCCGGCATCAATTGCTCTGCTCAACAGATTACCCTCCTTGCTCAGTCTATAGGTCTGACGCCTTCAACAAAAACATTGACACTGTCTACCTTAAGACCTGTCTGCTCCTGGATCTGATATCTGACAGCTTCTATCAGGTTTTCCGATACTGCATATATGCTGACACCATAGGCAACAATGATGTGAAGCTTCAGAGATACGGTATTGTCATCTGTAACCGTTACTTGAATACCTTTATGGAGAGAATCCCTCTTGAGAAGCCTTACGAATCCGTCTTTAAGGCTCACCGAGGCCATGCCCACTATGCCGAAGGACTCGACTGCAGCAGAACCGGCTATAGTTGCAATAACATCATTAGAAATATTAATATCACCGAACTGACTGTTGATTTTACCTTTCATAGTTCTCCTCCTGAAATAATCTAATAAATATTAACATAGATATCGTTTTTATTCCATATAAAGTTTGAAAAAGGCTTGCAATTACAGTGTATTTCTGATAACATACGAATTGCGCATTTTTTAGTAAGGGAGGTGCTACCATGGCAAAATGTTCAGTTTGTGGAAAATCAGTGCTGTTTGGTAACGCAGTCAGCCATTCACATAGAAGATCCAATAAAATGTGGAAACCAAATATCAAGAAGGTTAATGTTCAGACAGAGGCAGGCAACAGGAAGGTGTATGTGTGCACTTCTTGTTTAAGATCCGGCAAGGTTCAGAGAGCTGCTGTCGTTAAGGCTGCTCCGGCTGTTGAAGGCTAAGTATCTTAAAACAAACGTTATGAGGATCATGCTCAGGCATGATCCTTTTTTCGTTGTAAACATCAGAAATACTATCTGACCTCTGCTTTTTCACTGCTGACTTCCGAGTTCCTGCTATCCGGGGTGCTCCCTGAGTCAAAAATACCACCTGCGCGCTGTCGTCGGCATTCCGGTCCTCCGGAAGGCTTTGACAGACAATGACAGGTGGTATTGTTTTATGATGCTGCGTTTCCGTTTTTGCCCAGAACCCTGATATTGGCTGTGTATCTCTCTGTATACATTTTGTACTTGGCGTTAAAATCCTCATCAGCACCCATG
Source organism: Clostridiales bacterium (assembly GCA_029100885.1). Classification (GTDB taxonomy): domain Bacteria; phylum Bacillota; class Clostridia; order Lachnospirales; family Lachnospiraceae; genus Avilachnospira. The sequence goes on from JAQXPY010000146.1 coordinate 12,727, forward strand.
TGGAGATTCTTGATATAATCATGCTCCGCATCGGCAATGGACGGATCGCATACGGAAATGGTATGGACAGCTATATTGGCGCACTGATCGGAGATCCTTTCCAGGTTAGTCAGAATATCAAGGAAAATATATCCCGACAGAACCGTGCAGGAGCCGTCTCTGACTCTCTCATAATGATTCGATTTCATTATGATGATGATATCATCTATAGCCTCTTCGATAGGCTCAACATAATGTGCCTCATTATCGCTCTGGCGAACAAATGCATTGTGGGTGTGATCGAGTACTTCTGTGATCGCTGAATGAAGGATATTTATCTCCTGCCTCGCCGATTCGGTAAAGCTTATACCCTTCTGATGCATCTCAATGGCGCTCTCCCTGATGTTATCTGCCAGGTCTCCTATCCTTTCGAACTCGGATACGCACTTGATAAAGTAATTGAGTCTGTTTGTCTCGTTGCCGATCCTCACAAGGGATGACAGATTGGCCAGATAATCTCCTACCCTGTCTGTCAGCATATCCAGATCATCCTCGACCACATCTATCTCATCAACAATCTTATCATCGAATCTCTCAATGACTCTGAATGCTCTTTCAACATTGTTGGCTGCGGTTCTGGAGATATAGCCTATAACATTCAGCGCTGCTTCGAGTGCCAGCTCCGGAGAACCGTAGAGATTCTTGTTGAGCGCCACTGCGACCTGCTCCGCCTTGGACACGGTCTCCTCCTCGCCGCACTTGACTACGGAGCAGCTGATCCTCTCGATAATAAAGCTGAAAGGAAGGATCACGATGGCCGCGCCGAGATTGAACAGTGTGTTGGCATTAGCAATTCCTCCCGAGGTGATAGGGTCGTTCCAGCCTGCCCCGAGAATACCGATCTGTTTTAACAGCATTATACCGGCAAGTATAACGATATCCTTAGCGATACAGTAAACGATATGTACACAGCCTACCCTCTTGGCATTTGCCGAAGCTCCTATGGAAACCATAAGGCCTGTGATGATGCAGTCTCCCATGTATATGCCAAGCATGATTGCATATACCGATCCGAAGGTCAGGGAGCCGGTAACAGACAGAGCCTGAAGAATACCGACAGAAGCTGAGGAATGAAACAGCAGAGCCGTAAGCAGTCCTGTAATAAATCCCAGAAACGGTCTGCCAGCAAAGCCCATAAACAGGTTGGCAAACACCTCGGATTCAGACAGCGGACTGACCGAGGAGGTCATGCTCATAAGTCCTGTAAACAGAACTCCGAAGCCCATTGCAATGGTGCCTATAAGCTTAGGCTTCACCTTGTTGTCTCCGGTCATAAGCATTATGATACCAAGTATGGCAGCCAGCGGAGCCAGTGTGGAGGGTTGGAAAAACTTGATCCATGCCATTCCGCCGGCATCCAGATCCAGAAGTCTGATGATCTGTCCTGTAACCGTCGTTCCTAGATGGGCGCCGATCACTATTCCTATACACTGATGCACGCTTATAATTCCTGCGCCTACAAGTCCGGCAGTCAGAACCACCGTTGCCGAGGAGCTCTGGATAACACCGGTAACGCACAGCCCGAGGGCAAAGCCCATCAGAGGGTTGTTGGTCACCATCTTCATGGCGTTCTTCAAAGCAGTGGATGACCCCTGCTTGAGGCCGTCTCCCATCAGTCTCATACCATACAGAAACAGTGCGAGACCTCCCAACATGGAAATCACATTAAATATCGTCATACAATCCTACATCCCGTTTCAGATTTCCCAACAGCCGTGTTTACAGTTCACAACCGGGGTTTATCGCTCGATCGATCCGATCAATCGCAGCAAGTGCCGCTGTTATCGTTTTAAATCAGGATAGCTGTCTTCTGAAGACATCTCAGTTATCAGTGTTCTGAACTGAGATACTTATCGATAGCTGCTGCTGCAGTCTTTCCGGCACCCATTGCAGAAATAACGGTAGCTGCACCGGTGACCGCATCTCCTCCGGCATAAAGACCTGTTCTGGAGGTCAGACCATCCTCGTCTACAACGATTCCGCCCTTTCTGTTTACCTCAAGACCGGTAGTTGTCTTCTTGATAAGCGGGTTAGGGGATGTTCCGATAGCAATAATAACGGTATCTACAGGGATCTCAAATTCCGAGCCCTCGATCGGAACAGGACTTCTTCTTCCCTTCTCATCCGGCTCACCGAGCTCCATCTGAATACAGCGGATAGCTCTGACGGAACCGTTGAGCGGATCCTTTTTATCGTCAGGATTGCTGTATTCAAGGATCTCGACAGGGTTGTTGAGGAGCTTGAACTGAATACCCTCCTCCATAGCATGCTCGACCTCTTCCTTACGTGCCGGAAGCTCCTCCATGGATCTTCTGTAAACGATATATACATTTTCTGCGCCGAGACGAAGAGCTGTTCTGGCAGCATCCATGGCAACGTTTCCAGCGCCTACTACAGCCACATTTCCGCCCTTCTTGATAGGTGTGGTCGGATCGTCCAGATAAGCCTTCATCAGGTTGCTTCTGGTAAGGAACTCATTTGCCGAATAAACACCCTTGAGAGATTCTCCCGGTATATGCATAAAATTAGGAAGTCCCGCGCCGGAGCCGATAAATACAGCCTCATAGCCCATTTCAAAGAGCTCGTCAACGGTGAGTGTCTTGCCGATAACTACATTTGTCTGGAAATCCACACCGAGAGCCTTGAGTCCCTCGATCTCCTTGGCAACTATGGTCTTAGGAAGTCTGAACTCAGGGATACCGTAAACAAGAACTCCGCCGGCCTTGTGAAGAGCTTCATAGACCGTTACTGAATAACCCTTCTTTGCTAAATCTCCGGCACAGGTAAGTCCGGAAGGACCCGAACCCACTACAGCTACCTTGTGTCCGTTTTCAGCTTCTCTCTCCGGCTCTTCGACAACGTTCTCATTATGCCAGTCGGCAACGAAGCGCTCAAGTCTTCCTATACCAACAGGCTCAAACTTGATTCCCATGGTACATCTGCTCTCACACTGAGTCTCCTGAGGACATACACGTCCGCAGACTGCCGGGAGCGAAGATGTTCTGGTAATAACATGATATGCTGAAAGGAAGTCTCCCTCCTTGATATGCATGATAAATTCAGGAATGCTGATATTGACAGGACATGCATCCACGCAAGGCTGGTTTTTACAGTTAAGGCATCTCTTTGCCTCCTCCACAGCTATCTCTGCGGTATATCCGAGAGCAACCTCACTGAAATTATGCGCTCTGACCTCAGGTGCCTGGGAAGGCATCTCATGTTTTTTAGGTTCCATCACTGTTCTCCTTTCTCAGGCATTCTTGAAGAGGTTGCAGCTCTCCTCATATGCATGTCTCTCATAGTCATTGTACATACGGCTTCTGGCAATGGCGTTGTCAAAATCGATCTCATAGCCGTTAAAGTCAGGACCGTCCACGCATGCAAA
>JAQXPY010000147.1 GCA_029100885.1 Clostridiales bacterium
CCGAGGCTGTTCTCCCGGAACATACGGCTTAAGCGCCGCCAGTGTTTTTGTAAAATATCTGCTCATTTTTCTATCCCGTAATATTGCTTACCGGCCTGCTGCCGTCCGCCTGTCCTACTGTTCCGACTGCTTTGGTTCCTCCGCTTTCAGCCGCTCCGCTTCATCTGTTCCGACTGCTTCGGCTCCTCTGCTTTCGGCTCCTCTGCTTTCGGTTCTTATCAATGCGCTTCTTGCATGCCCCGTAAGGCCCTCCCTGCCGGCGAAAAGCGCAATGTCGGCTGCCGCCCTGTCCAATGCGTCGGCGGAATAATATATGTACTGTGTTTTCTTTACAAAATCATCCACTGACAGAGGGCTGAAAAATCTTGCTGTACCGCCGGTAGGCAATGTATGATTAGGTCCCGCAAAATAGTCTCCGACTGCCTCCGGACAGTTCCTTCCCAAAAATACAGAGCCGGCATTTCTGATCTTGTCAAGATACTCAAACGGTTCATCCACGCAAAGCTCCAGATGCTCCGGCGCTATCTCGTTTGCGATGTCTATGGCTCTCATAAGACTGTCTGCCACTACTATCTTTCCGTTATCATCGATGGATGCTCTTGCGATATCATATCTTTCCAGCTGAGAAAGCTGTTTTTCTATCTCATCCCTCACTGCCACGGCAAATTCATCCGAATCCGTAACAAGCACTGCGGAAGCATTTCTGTCATGCTCTGCCTGTGACAAAAGATCCGCCGCTATAAACTCCGGTCTGTTCTTTGCATCTGCAACTATCAGGATCTCACTCGGTCCTGCCGTCATATCTATCGATACGGTTCCGTAAAGCTGCTTTTTTGCCTCTGCGACAAATGCGGAGCCTGGTCCCACGATCTTGTCGACCTTCGGTATGGTCTCGGTTCCGTAGGCAAGGGCGGCTATTGCCTGAGCTCCTCCTGCCTTAAATATCCTGTCTGCTCCTGCCACATGGGCTGCCGCAAGTATATAAGGGTTTATCTTTCCGCGGCTGTCAGGAGAGGATACCATGATGATATCCCTGCAGCCCGCGATCTTAGCCGGAATGGTATCCATAAGAACCGTCGATGACAGCGGAGCGCTGCCTCCCGGAACATAGACCCCCACCCTTTCTATCGGAATTATCTTCTGTCCTGTAACCACACCGTCCTGCTCGTTTATAATAAAGCTGTTCCTGACCTGCCTTGAATGAAATGCCCTGATATTGGCAGCCGCCCTCTCAAGGACCTCCATAAACTCAGGCTCTACCTGTGCAAGAGCTTCCCGCATCTCCACTTCGGAGACCTCTAACGCCTCTGTCCTGTACCCGTCAAATCTCTCATTATATCCGGCTACGGCTTTGTCTCCGCCTTCCTTAACGGTAGTGATTATTTCGGCCACCGTCTCAGATACATCATTCAGAGGATCGTTCCTGCTGAAAAGCTCTGTATTTTCGACCTCTCCGTATTTCAGTATTTTAATCATTATCCCGCCCTCTGTCTGTACGTTTCCTGATCGTTTTCTGATCATTTCTGTACGTTTCCTGATTGTTTCCTGATCATTTCCTGTCTTGTCCCGACCTGATATAAGCCTGTGCTGCAGCTCTTACTCTGTTTATCTCTTCCTTTTTGAACTCATAGGAGGATTTGTTTGCGATAAGTCTGGCGCTGATATCGATTATCTTCTCATTTACACATAGATCGTTCTCCCTGAGTGTAGTTCCTGTCTCCACGATATCCACAATAACATCGGAAAGACCAAGTATCGGAGCCAGCTCGATAGAGCCGTTGAGATGTATGATATCGATGTCTCTCCCTACGGAGGCGTAATAGTTTCTTGCTATATTTTCAAACTTTGTTGCAACCTTAAGTGTTCTGTCGGTCTGGTCTGTGTAGCCGTTCTTTCCTGCCTCGGCCATAATGCATTTTCCTATGCCGAGATCCATAAGCTCATATACATCCGGCTCATACTCCAGCAGAATATCCTTGCCCGCAACTCCGATATCCGCAGCTCCCCTCTCCACATATATGGCAACATCCGAGGGCTTGACCCAAAAATAGCACACTCCCTTCTCCTCGTTTTCGAAGAGCAGCTTTCTGTTTTTTTCATGAATAGCCGGGCATTCAAAACCGGCTTTTTCAAAGATATCGTATACCTTTTCTCCCAATCTGCCCTTTGGCAGTGCAATGTTAAGCATCAGCAGGCTCCTTTATCTCAAATCTCTCCAGCAGATCCATATATACCGCAAAGCCTGCGGCTCTTGATCTTCTGCCCATCTTTACAAGCAGACTGTCGTACTGTCCCCCTGACAGAATGCCTGCAGGTATCCCCTTGATATACCCCTTGAAGACGATCCCGTTGTAATAATTCATATCGTTTACTACCGAAAAATCGATCACCGCCTTGTCCGCATACCCTGCTTTCTCCAGAGTTATTATTACATCCTCCAGCTCTCCTACGGTCTCTGAAGGACAGTCAGCCGCTTTCAGTTCATCTATTATCTCGGCAGTGTTCTTGTCGATGTTCAGTATTTCCGATATTTTTTCACACCTGTCTTCCGGCACGCCGCTGTCTGCGAGCAGCTCCCGAAGCTCATGCATATTTTTCTCACCGATATATTTCAGAGCCTGCCTGTGCTTTTCTCCTGACAATCCCGTTTCTTCCAGCAGCCATGTCAGAACTCCCTGATGTGATATCGTCAGCACAAAGTCATCGGATATCACAGCGAGACTCCTGGCCGCCAGCTGCAGGACCTCGCCCACATCTGCCCGGCTGAGGTCTCCTATACACTCGATCCCGGCCTGCAGTATTTCCTTATATCCATGGGATCCTCTTGATACCCTGTAAACATTCTCATCATAATAGACCTTGGTCACACTGCCCGGAACATCTCTGCTGCCCCTGACTATCGAAAGAGTAACATCCGGCTTAAGCGCCATCAGCTTTCCGTTCGTATCGGTAAAGGAGATAATGCTGTCAGATACCAGGAAATCTCTGTTAGCAGCATAAAAATCATATTCCTCGAATTTGCTCATTTTATATCTGATATATCCGCTCCTCTGATAGAGCGTCCTCAGGGCAAAGGTAATCTTTTCTTCATTTTTCAAAACTGACTCGTCGATATACATGCTTTTCTCCGGTATAGTGATATTAATTCTGTTGCGTTATCACATTATCACACTAAAGTGTATTAATGTCAACTTATTTTTGCTCCCCTTTATTTTTATCATAAAATATGCTACACTTCATTGGTTTCGCTGATCCGTATTTGATCACATATGCAAGAATTCATATGCAGCAGGATTCAAATGCGATAAGTCAGATTCATGACAGAGCAGATATTCTGCAAGTCAGATATTCTGCAGGTCAGATACTTGGCGGATCAGATCTGTGACAGAGCATATATTCTGCAGGTCATACCTGCTGACAGATAAAAATACAAGGATGTATCAATGGACAACAAAGAACTGCGTCAAACCGAATCAAAAAGAGAGCCCGGAGCCGCATGGACCCCGGCAAAGGGTGTCCGCGACGGCTTTCCTGTTTTTTTAGGCTATTTTGCCGTTGCCTTCTCCCTCGGTATTGCTGCCGGAAATGCGGGCTTCACTCCTTTTCAGGGCTTTATCATGAGTCTTACCAGCCTATCCTCTTCGGGACAATATGCGGGTCTCATGCTGTTTTCAGAAAACGCAGGCTACATCGAGCTGGCTCTGATGATCCTCGTCGCCAATGCCCGGTATATACTCATGAGCTGTGCCCTCAGTCAGCGGTTTTCCCCTGCAACACCTTTTATCCACAGGCTGCTTATTGCGTTCGGACTAACTGACGAAATGTTCGGTCTCGGCATCACCACTCCCGGATATCTCAGACCCGCCTATATGTATGCCGCTCTTTGTACCATGGCTCCCGGCTGGGCTCTCGGAACCGCCTTCGGTGTCATAGCAGGAAACATCCTGCCCGACATTTTCTCTCAGGCCATGAATGTTGCCATTTTCGCCATGTTCCTTGCCATAATCATTCCTCCCGGAAAAAAGGATCGCCGCATTCTTCTGTCAGTTATCATAAGCTTTGCTGTCGGTTTTGCTGCAGCTTATGCACCGGTTCTTTCCGGTATGTCCTCGGGAACACGCGTACTTATACTTACTATTATTATCTCGAGCGTGACAGCAATCGTTTTTCCTGTTAAAGAAGACAGCGAACAGATAGACGGCTGACAACAGCCTTCCCTTGTATATCTTCCGGGACTCTGATCCTTCAATTTAAGAGAAAACTCCGGAATCATTACGGAATCACATACTACACACTTGACTTTGAGGAGCATAATATATGAGACCCAGCGTTTTCGGATATATTTTTGTTATGTTTGCAGTCACATATGCCATACGTGTTCTGCCCATCACACTGCTGAGAAAGCCTATCACAAACAGATTTATTAAATCCTTCCTTTACTATGTGCCATATGTCACGCTGGCTCTCATGACCTTTCCGGCGATTCTTGATGCCACCTCAAGTCCCGTATTCGGTCTGGTCGCCTTTGTCGCCGGCATTTTAGTGGCATGGTTCAACGGCAATCTTTTTATTACCGAGATATGCTGCTGCCTGATAGTTCTGGTTCTCAGCTTTTTCGGCTGAGCCCGCTGTTTGCTGATGCTGTAAAAAAAGACCCCGGAGGAGTTCCGAAGTATTTCGGTTTCCTTCCGCGGGTCTTTTCTGAAATTATCATTTTTCCGTGAGCTCCGTTTTCGGCAGGCTCTGTTCCGGCAGTGCTTTACTATCTCTTTTATTCCGGCATTAAACCTGCTGCTGCCGGCAGCTGCTTAAACTCAGACCTTGAAGCGGTATCCGACGCCCCATATGGTCTCGATATACTGTGGCTTTGAGGTATTATACTCGATCTTCTCTCTGATCTTTTTGATATGCACTGTCACTGTCGCAATATCTCCGTAGGAATTCATATCCCAGACATTTTTAAATATCTCTTCCTTTGTAAACACTCTGTTAGGGTGCTCTGCAAGGAACAGCAGCAGGTCGAACTCCTTAGTGGTAAATATCTTCTCATCTCCGTCCACCCATACCCTGCGGGCATCCTTATCGATCTTCAGACCTCTGATATTGATCTCGTTATTTCTTTCGACTGCAGTTCCCTTTAATCTGTCGTACCTGCCGAGATGGGCCTTGACCCTCGCCACCAGCTCCGACGGGGAAAACGGCTTCGTGATGTAGTCATCGGCTCCGAGACCGAGTCCTCTTATCTTGTCGATATCCTCCTTTTTAGCGGTCACCATCAGGATAGGTGTCTCCTTTACCGCTCTGACATTTTTCAGAATGTCAAAGCCGTCTATTCCCGGAAGCATTATATCCAGTATTATCAGGTCATAATCTTCACCGAGAGCCGATGCCTGGCCGGAAATACCGTCATTCTTCATCACTACCTCGAAGCCTGACAGCTCCAGATAATCCTTTTCCAGCTCAGCGATGCTGACCTCATCCTCAATTATTAGAATCCGCCTTGCCATCGATATTCACCTCGATATACTTTCTTAAAATAAAATGTACGGAAAGCCCCTGTCCCTCTTCACAGGATGCCCAGATCTGTCCACCATGGTCTTCAATGATCTTTTTGACTATGGAAAGACCTATTCCGCTGCCTCCCTGGGACGAATTCCGGCTTGAATCGGTTCTGTAAAATCTCTCAAATATCTTCGAGAGATCCTTTTTGTCCACTCCCCTGCCGTTATCCGTAATATCGCACTGAATAAAATCTCCGATATCTCTGATCTTCATTTCTATGATCTTCGGGTCGTTTATCATGTATTTTACGGAATTTCCGATAATATTGCTTATTACCTTATGCAGCTGCTCCTGATCTCCTATGACCTGAATATCCGGGTCTAACTCACACCTGTATTCAAACCGGATACCCTTGCCCTCCATATCTATGGCAATATCCTCCGCGCAGTCATCAAAATAATTTTTGATATTCAGCCTGGAAAAGTTGTACGGTATCCTGTTCGTTCCGATCTTTGCATAAAAGGAAAGCTCTTCTATCAGTCCTGTCATCTCAACAGACTTGTTGTAGATCGTTCTGATATACTTTTCCTTCATCTGAGGAGTTGATGCCACCCCGTCCATGATACCCTCTGTATAACCTCGTATAGTGGTTATCGGTGTTTTCAGATCATGGGCAATATTGCTGATGAGATCCTTGAGCTCCTTATCATAGTTGAGCTTTTCCTCATTGGACTCCTTGAGCCTTATCCTCATTTCTTCAAAATCGGAGGTCAGCTCTCCGATCTCATCATCTGATTCCACCTCCAGAGTAAAATCCAGATCTCCGTTTTTGATCTTGTGAATACCCTTTTTCAGCTCACCAAGAGGCCTGACAATAGACGAGTACATTGTAAGTACCAGGAAAAATCCCATCGACAGCATCAGGATGACCGATGTCTCATAGGTCATCCTGCCGCCCACAGTCATCATCAGCAGCAATATAGGGAAAAATGTCGCTATGAATATCGTTACGCAGAGCCTTGTAAATAGTTTCATGGTCATCCGTCCCCTAACACAGCCTTTTTGAAGGCATAACAGGCCTGATCCGGCGCTGACAGTATCCGTATCAGAAATCAAACCTGCCGTCGAAGTAGCTCAAAAGCTCATCCACCCTGACACGCTCCTGCTCCATGCTGTCACGATGACGAACGGTAACGGTATTGTAGTTCGGTGACTCAGGATCGTCTGTCTCAAAATCATAGGTTATGCAGAAAGGTGTACCGATCTCATCCTGTCTGCGGTATCTCTTTCCGATGCTGCCGCGGTCATCAAACTCACAGTAGTACTTGTTGAGCAGTGTGTCAAATAACTTCTCCGCATTCTCGTTCAGCTTCTTTGAAAGCGGAAGTACAGCGATCTTGACAGGCGCAAGGGCCGGATGGAAATGCATAACTGTACGCTTGTCGCCGCCCTCCAGCTCCTCCTCATCATATGCAGAGCAAAGGAATGCGAGCGTCACGCGGTCTGCTCCCAGTGAAGGCTCTACGACATAAGGAACATACTTTTCGCCTGTCTCATCATCATTATATGTAAGATCAGCCTTGGAAACATTCATATGCTGGGTCAGATCGTAGTTTGTTCTGTCCGCAATTCCCCAAAGCTCGCCCCAGCCGAACGGGAAGAGGAACTCCAGGTCTGTCGTTGCCTTGGAATAGAAGGTAAGCTCATCCTGTGAATGATCGCGGGCTCTCATTTCCTCAGGTCTGATTCCGAGATCCTGAAGCCACTTGATGCAGAATTCCTTCCAGTATGCAAACCACTCAAGATCGGTATCAGGCTTGCAGAAGAATTCCAGCTCCATCTGCTCAAACTCTCTGGTACGGAATGTAAAATTGCCCGGAGTGATCTCGTTTCTGAAGGATTTACCGATCTGTCCAATACCGAAAGGAAGCTTCTTTCTGGAGGTCCTCTGAACGTTTTTAAAGTTCACGAAGATACCCTGTGCTGTCTCAGGTCTTAAGTATACGGTATTCTTGGCATCCTCGGTCACGCCCTGGAAGGTCTTGAACATCAGGTTGAAGCTCCTGATATCTGTCCAGTCAAAGCCTCCGCAGGATGGGCAGACGATATTGTTCTCTCTGATGAAATTCATCATCTCTTCCTGGCTCATGCTGTCAGCCGAGCCGCCCGGGATCTCCATACCCTTTTCACCGCAGTAATCCTCAATAAGCTTATCGGCTCTGAAACGCTCCTTACACTTCTTGCAGTCCATCAGAGGATCTGAAAAGCCTGCCAGATGTCCGGAAGCGACCCATGTCTGAGGATTCATCAGGATCGCGCAGTCAACTCCTACATTGAGCTTTGATCCCTCTACGAATTTCTTCCACCATGCCTTTTTTACATTGTTCTTGAGTTCTACTCCAAGGTTGCCGTAATCCCATGTATTTGCAAGTCCTCCGTAGATCTCCGAACCCGGATAAATAAAACCGCGGGTCTTGCACAGAGCGATAATGTCTTCCATTTTGAGCTTTGTTCTGTCCATCTTTTAATATCCTTTTCTGTAGTTTTTTTATGCTTATATATAGTTTATAAATATTATCTGTCCGCACCCGAAGGATCAAAGCGGAAAAACATACCTGTTTGTTTTTCCTGAAAGATCCAACCTAACTATAATAGTTGCTTTGGAGTGATCAGGCAATCCCTATCCTGTATTTTCTGAGCCGCTGTCTCCGCCGTCTCCGACATCTCAGATCGTCTGTGCTATCACAGACAGTGATCTGAACCTGTGTCCGACTGTTTTTGTGAAAAATCTGTCGGCACTCCGACAGAATTCGTCCGCTCCGGGAATCCCGAAGATGTCTTTATCATAGAGCCGGTTAAGTGGGGCGCCTATGCAGTACTGCCACAGTCGGATGACCTCAGGATCATCACTGTCCGCAGGCGCCGTCGTATATTCACCCTGAAGCACAAGAAGCCTGAGTCCGTATATTCGTCTGATAAGCTCCGCTTCCGGGGCTCCCGAACGCAGCGCTCTTAAGGTCACGAACATCAGATTGAGAAGCTTCTTTGAATCCTCCTCAGCCATGCCCTCTGCGCTGAAATATTCTCCGGCCTCCAGAACATACGCGGCATAGACCGATTTGTCAAAATCTCTTCCCAGATCATCAAAGGAGTCAATAACGCTGATCCCGTGAATATTGTAGGCACTCCTGCCCTTGCCAAGAATAAATGAGGCACATGTGACAGGTCTTGCCGAGCCTGTGATACCGGAGCTCACCTTTGCGGCTCCGCCGGCAAATGCAGTGATTTTTCCGAGCTTGTCCGAAATTATTACCAGTCTCTTTCCGTACTCTCCCTGCGGCGAGGAGGATACTATTATGCCTTTAACTGAAATTTCCTGCATTATCTATATTTTCTGAGGTCATAACCAAAATTTTTTACCATGTTTTCATCATCGCGCCAGTTCTTTCTGACTTTGACAAAGAGCTTGAGATTGACCTGGGCTCCAAGCTGCTCTTCTATCTCTGCTCTGGCGGCGGTTCCTATACGCTTGAGCATCTCTCCTCCACGACCGATGATTATTCCCTTATGACTGTCCCTCTCGCATATTATATCCGCGTCGATATCATAAAGCCCGTCTCTTCTCTCCCTGAACTTCTGAATGTTCACTGCGATACCGTGAGGGATCTCATCCTTGATATTTTTGAGCAGCTGCTCCCTGATCAGTTCCTCGGCAATGGATCTTAGAGGTATCTCGGTAACTGTCTCCTCATCATAATACAGAGGTCCCTCCGGGATAAAGCTGAAGATCGACTCCATAAGCTCATCCTCGTTTCTTCCGGTTATCGCCGATACACATATGCAATCATCGAAGCTGCATTTTTCCGAATATGCCTTTATCACATCTTCGATCATTCCCGGATCCCTTACTGTATCCGCCTTGTTTATCACAAGGAGCACCGGTCTCTTCCGCTTGTTGACAGTTTTCAGCAGCTGAGCTATCCGCTGCTCTCCTGCTCCTATATATGTGGTCGGCTCCACCAGCCAGAGGATCACATCCGCATCGGAAAAGCTCCTTTCCGCAACGCTGTCCATGTATTCTCCCAGCTTGTTTTTGGCTTTGTGTATACCCGGAGTATCCACAAATATGATCTGCCCCCTCTCATCGGTGTAGACCGTCTCTATCCTGTCTCTTGTTGTCTGCGGGCGGTCGGATGTTATGGCTATCTTTTGTCCGATCAGCCTGTTCATCAAGGTGGATTTTCCTACATTCGGTCTTCCCACCAATGCGGCATAACCTGATTTCATATACTGGATCCTTTCGCTTTTGTTGCCGGAAGCCCTCTGCCTTAAGGCAGAGGGTCTTTGATATATTCTTCCGGGTCGTGTACAGCCGTTTCAGAAGAGATCTCGCACCGACTTGAACATGTTGCTGCATTCATCTATCTGACCTGCGTTTCCTATAGCGCATATCGCTTCCGATCTGAGCAGCGCTCTTATATACGGCGCTGTGTTTCTGATATCCTCTGCGGTACAGCTGAGCATCTGATCCCTTTCCAGCTGAAGCTCCTCATCTGTTGTACCGAAGAAGCAGTCTGAGATTGCCTGATTTGCCCTGTCCGAGGCGGTCAGTGGTCTGTCTGAGGCAGAAACAGCTCCGATAATATACTTTGCAACAGTACTCTCATCTCCCTGCCAGTTCTCCAGATACTCCGGAAGCTCTTCAAATACATCGTTTGTCTTTGCCACCTCAGGATCTCTGTAGGAAACAAGGAAGCATCTGCCTGTCCTTGCAAAGCCAGACATGCACCCGTAGGCTCCTCCCAGTACCCTGAGTCTGATCCAGAGATAGTCGTAGTTGAGCATGACTCTGAGAACCTTAAGCACACCGGTACTGTCCAGTCCCGCTTCAGTAAAGCTTCCGCAGCGTGCCACATAATTGACCTGGGAGCTGGTCCTGAAGCCTTCATTCAGCGTGCTCAACGGCATCAGCTGCCTACCCTGCGTATCTCTCTGCTCCTGAGGTGATGCGCTGCATTCTCTCAGATCGTTTTCAAAGGCTTCAATGCTGCTGCCTAATCTTTCATTTACTTCCCTGCTTCCGTACAATGCATATACAGCCTGTCCCTGTCTGAATATCCTGTCATGCACGCTCCTTAAGGAGCTTATGAAGCGTTTCATATGCACGGGCTCCTTTGTCAGTCTGCAGGCAGCATTTACAAAGTCGTAATAAGCGATTCCCGATGTCAGGTCATTGAATCTCGCAGCCTTGCTGATATAAGACGAGGCTCTCAACGCGGCTGCCGTATGCGAGCCGGATTCGAGCTTTGACTGCTGTCTGCTTCTTATCTCCAGAAGCAGCTCGGTGAGTCTTTCCGGATCATCAAAGACAGTACAGTTGATCATCTCCGAGGTCAGCCTGAAGCCCTCTTCCACCTTGCTGTCAAGAGTATGGAGCTCCGCGGAAAGCATTCCCGAGAGCTTGAATTCCAGTTTTCCTTCTCCTCTTTCCGTATAAGGCTCTATTGCAAAGGATATTCCTCCGGTGTTCAGCATGACCTCATCATACAGGTCACTGTAGCTGCGCTTCACGGTATTGAGTTCTCCTATGATATCAGTCAGAAGCGCCGCAAACTGAAGCTCGTCCTCATTAAGCCCCTCAACAGGGAACAGCACCTTTATGTACGATATTCCTCTGGTGTCCGCCTCGGTAAATATCCTGCTGCCGTTTCTGACCGTGCCTATGTGCTCGGCCTTCCTGTCTATATCGCTTATCTGAAGGACCGGAAGCATCGCCAGTGTCTCCGGGCTGTCCGGCTCTGCCTGATAAGCCTTGAGTTCCTCTGTCTGCTCGGCTATCCTCTTCTTTTCCTCAAAGCTCATGCTGTCCTTGAGGAGCTTTAGTTTTTCTGCATTTTCTCTGTTCTCACGCTCTGTCATTCCCTTGTCCGGAACGATCCTTACACGAGCTCTGAAGCTGTTTCCGATAAGAAATCTCTCGATCTTTTTCTCAAAGAAGTCTGTATCGATCAGTTTCCTGACCTCTTCGACCGCCTCATTGTAGAACAGATATGTGAACGGACTTTCATCATAAAGCCATGATCCGAACATTCCGATCCCTATGGCAAGTCCGGCAGGAAGGCTGCCGTAATCCTCCTCCCTGAACCTGAACTCTATGTAATTAAGCTCCGCCCTCAGACTCTTCTTGTTGATTCCGTTCCTTACAAGCTCGTTCAGAGTGCTGTCGATGATCCTCTCAAACTCCTCCTGCCTGTCCTCATCGGTATTCTTTGCCACTATCGAAAAATATGGCTGAAGTATCTCGGAGCAGACACCCCCGTAGATATCCTCTCCGATGCCTGCCTTTACAAGAGCCTCCCTGAGTACCGCTCCCGGCGATGTCAGAAGAACCGATTCCAGTATCTGCCATGCAATGGCATTTACCTGTGTAGGCTCGTCCTCAATGACATAGTTCTCGGACAGGTAGCATTTTCCCTTTTCCGATTCGTTTTCTCCGATGGCATAGAGCCTTCTAACATTTTTTGGTTCCTCAAACGGCTTCTGAGGCTTTATTTCCGAATTGACCGATATTCTCTCATATCTGTCAAGATAATTGCTGTCGATCCACTCCAGCTTTTCCTCCATATCCATATCTCCGTAGAGATAGATATATGAGTTTGACGGATGATAATAAGTTCTGTGGAAATCCAGAAACTCTTCGTAGCTGAGCTTTGGAATATCCGAAGGCAGTCCGCCGGATTCGTTGCTGTAGACAGTATCGCAGAACAGCTCGTTCATGGTATATCTTTCCAAAACGGAATCCGGATTGGAAAAGGCTCCCTTCATTTCATTATATACAACACCGTTGATCTTAAGCTCTTCCTTCTCTCCGCCCAGATCCGTCAGTTCATAATGCCAGCCCTCCTGACTGAATATCTTAGGCTCCTCATATACCTTCGGATTGAATACAGAATCCAGATATACATCCATCAGATTCATGAAATCCTTATCATTCATGGATGCGATCGGATATATTGTTTTGTCAGGAAAGGTCATTGCATTCAGAAAAGTGTTGAGAGAGCCCTTGGCCAGCTCAACAAAGGGATCCTTGAGCGGATATTTTTCCGATCCGCACAGAACCGAATGCTCCATAATATGGGCTACACCCGTGGAATTCTCCGGAGTTGTCCTGAAGCCGATCATAAAGACCTTGTTCTTATCCTCATTTTTCAGCGTAAATACCCTTGCGCCTGTCCTGATATGCTCATAGACCGTTCCGGTTCCCCTGAGCTCATCAATTACTTTTTCTTCTATTAAACGGTACTTTAGGCATGTGTGATTCATCGACTGTTAAATTCCCCATAAATAAATCTTTTATTATTGCTGCGCTTTCTCTGACACAATTGTGAATATACAGAATGCTGTCCGACCGGGCCGGTATCGATCTGACATCCTTAAGGCCTCCTGCCACAGCCATCGTCCTGGCTCTGAACATGTGATAATCACTGGTTATGATTCCGACACTCGGCTCATAATCGGAACTCCACACACTGTCTCCGGGTCCCTTCGGAATACGCCTGAGCTCCGTATCCTTCCTGATGATTCTGACCGCACCCATAACAATATCCGAGGTCGAGGTGGCTCTGGCCTCCATGAGCATTTTCGACTGGGGCACCCCCTTCATACTCAGATAATTATACATCGCAAAGGCCTCCGGCACCGCATCTCCTTTATCCTGACCCCCTGCCAGCACCAGTGTTGCTTCCGGATCCTGATAAAATACCTCATAAGCCTTATCCAGCCTGTAAACAAGCGTTTTGGATACTCCGTCGGAATATACCCTCGCTCCCAGCACGATGCAATAATCTGTTCCTGTATCCTCCGACGCAGCGGAGGAGGCCATAACAAGATTCATGATCAGAACGAACAGTCCGAGAAACAGACCGAAGGATGTATAAATAAACGCAGGAAGCAGCTTAGGCATTTCGTACCTGCGCCTTAAGCTCCTCCGGAGCATTATTCCCATTGCGGTAAATACTGCCGCAAAGAATGGCCAGATCAGGCAAAAAGAGGTATTAATGCCTCCGTAACCGATGATAACGGTGAAATAGGCGATACATAAGCCTGCACATATGAAAAAAAACAGAGAAAGTACTTTTCTTTTCATTATTTTTATGCTGAACAGCTGTATTCAGCTGCCTTTGACCGTAAGCAGTTCATTCACACAAGGAGTGCTGCTTAATGTCACATTGAGTATCTGTTTTGAATGAGGACAGCTCTCCTGCTCTGTCATGGAGACTGCGTCCCTTATTGCCAGCACCCTGACCTTTTCACTTGTACAGTCGGGCTTCAGTATCTCTATCTCATCTCCCTTGCAGAACTTATTTTTCTGCTCGATGATGATACTGCCGTCAGGAAGGACCTCTCTGACAGTTCCGAGATATATATAATTGCGGATATAGGTATTGCTGTCATATATCTGAGCCTCACTGTCGGGTTTTCCGAAATAAAAGCCGGTGGTGAACTCTCTGTAGGTGCATTTGGATATTTCTTCCTTATAAAAATCCAGTGAGCTGTGATAAACTGACGGATCCTTGAAATAATCGTCAATAGCTCTTCTGTAGGCTCTTGCGACCACCGCAACATACAATGCGGTCTTCATACGTCCCTCGATCTTGAAGCTGTCAATACCCGCCTCCACCAGCTCGGGAATATGATCTATCATGCACAGATCCCTGGAATTGAAGATAAAGGTACCTCTTTCGTTCTCCTCCAGAGGAAAATATTCACCCGGTCTCTTTTCCTCCATGACAGCATAGTTCCATCTGCACGGATGGGTACAGGCTCCCTGATTTGAGGATCTTCCTGTCATATAGCCGGAGAGAAGGCATCTTCCGGAATAGGAGATGCACATGGCTCCGTGAACAAAGGACTCGATCTCAAGCTCGTCCCCTATATCTCTTCTTATCTGCTTAAGCTCGTTCAGCGACAGCTCCCTGGCATTGACCACACGCTTTGCTCCGAGACTCTTCCAGAAAAGAAAGGCTTCGGAATTTGTGGTATTCATCTGAGTGGAAACATGTATATCTATCTCCGGAATGATCCGCCTTGCGAGACTGAACATTCCCGGATCCGATATTATAACAGCATCGGGCTTTATCTCCTTCAGCTCCTTAAAATACTCCTCTGCCGGTGCAAGATCATAATTGTGAGCAAATATGTTGGCAGTCACATATACCTTTACCCCGTGTTCATGGGCATACCTTACGGCCTCTGTCATGGACTCCCTGTCAAAATTATCCGCCTTTGCCCTCAGAGAAAAGGCCTCTCCGCCAATATAAACGGCGTCTGCTCCGTAAAAAACCGCTGTTTTCAGGGTCTCGAGATTCCCTGCCGGTATCAGCAGCTCCGGTTTTTTTCTATTGTTCATATTCTTCCGTTTCCGCTCTGTCCTCTGCTGTCATAACACTTAAAGAAACACCGTCGCCCACATTGAGTATGCAGCTTTCGAGTCTGTCATGATGCTTGACCGCATATAGAAATTCTCTCATTCTTTCGTGTGTTGTTCTCTCCCGCCTGGAGACCGTATATCTCGATTCCAGCACCGTCTGTTCCTGAAGCACATTGTCGGCAACCAGCAGCGCTCCCGGTCCCATAAGCTCCAGAATATCCGGCAGCCATACGATATACTGTGCCTTGGCAGCATCCAGAAATACCATATCAAAATGTCTTTTTTCTTCCCTGAAACGCTTAAGGACCGTTCCGGCCTCCTCCGGCAGCAGTCTTATCCTGTCCCCCAGCCCGGAGCGCATAATGTTATCCCGTGCCAGCGGTATCCTTTTTTCATAGTTTTCAATAGTTGTGATATCTGCCCCGGAGGCCTTTGCCATCGCAATGCTGCTGTATCCTATGGCAGCTCCTATTTCAAGGATCGAGGATGGCTTTTTCAGCATGAGCAGTACTCTGATGAGACTTTCGGTCTCTCTCCGGATGATGGGAACATTATTATCTCCGGCATAGTCCCTGAGCTCTGAGAGCAGCTCGTCTCTGTCCGGCTCCATTGAATGGAGAAAGTCACTCATTCTGCTGTTGTCCGTCATCGGATGCTCCCTCCGCAGCTGATTCATTATACATATAGGTCTCTGTTCCCTCGTCTCCTCCGGCTATGATGCCGCCGTCCTCAACTGTCTCGGCCTCTCTGCTAAGCCTGTCGTTATACTCCTGCTCTGTCATATCGAGGCTCCTGATCATCTCTCTTACAGACATCGAAGTGTTCAGCTTATATGTACCCGGATAGATGCTGAGTCTATAGAGCCCGGCCTGCAGCTTAAAGGCTTCGGCATTGTGAATGATGCCGTTTTCATACAGCCTTTCTCCCAGCTCATCGGCAGTCTCTCCCTCTTCTATCTCTATCTCGATATCGGTTCCGGGAGCCGGCTCCACGGTATCGGCACAGAACAAGGTGTATCCGAATCTGAAGCCGTAATTAACTGTCGTAAATCCCACCAAAACAAGCAGGGCTATTGCAATAATACGCCCTGCCACTCCTTTGGTTATTTCCGTAATGCTGTTGTCCGGCGATCCGTCTCTGTACATATCAGACCTCTGAGATCACCGGAAGAATAATAGGAGTACGTTTCATCCTGCGCCAGATATAATCACTGAGTTCGTTTCTGATAGTATTTCTGACACGAGCCATATCCTTGTATTTTCGGCATTCATCTATTGCCTTCAGGACAACATTCCTTGCCTCTTCTATGATCTCTTCATTTTCCTTTACATATATGAGACCTCTTGTTACTATCTCCGGTCCCGCAATGATCTGTGCCGAATGCTTTTCTATGGCAAGTGATACGATCATGATACCATTCTGTGACAGACTTTGTCTATCCTTGAGCACCACATTGCCTACATCACCGACGCCCAGACCGTCGACCATGACCGGTCCCGCCTGAACCTTGTCTATGACTCTGCAGGAATCCTGTGACAGCTCAGCCACATCTCCGGTATCGATCAGGAAACAGTTCTCCTTAGGCATTCCGACTGCCACTGCCACCTCCTTCTGGGCGAGTCTGTGTCTCAGCTCGCCGTGAACAGGTATGGAGAACCTCGGACGAACTAAGGCATAGATCAGCTTCAGTTCCTCGGCACAGGCATGTCCCGAGACATGTGTATCCTGATATATCACCTTTGTCCTTCGCCTTGAAAGCTCGTTAATTACCTTTGAAACCGCTTTTTCATTTCCCGGAATCGGCGTGGAGCTCAGAACGATCACATCATTTGAGCTTAAGGATATCTTTCTGTGCTGTCCCGTAGCCATTCGGGACAGAGCAGCCATGGACTCGCCCTGACTTCCCGTAACTATCAGTACTATCTTATCGTCAGGATAGTTTTTTATCTCGGAAATATCCAGCAGTGTGCCCTCCCGGATCCTGATATAGCCGAGTTCGGAAGCGGCCCCGATGATATTGATCATGGATCTTCCGTCGATAATGACCTTTCTTCCGTATTTTTCCGCAGTCGTTATCACCTGCTGGACCCTGTCGACGTTTGACGCAAATGTTGCCACAATGATCCTGTTTTCTTTATTTTCATTGAAAATAGTATCAAAGGTATGACCTACGGTCCTTTCGGACATGGTAAAGCCCTGTCTCGCCGCATTTGTAGAATCGCACAGCAACGCCAGGACACCCTGCTTTCCAAGCTCAGCAAATCTCTGCAGATCTATAGTATCGCCGAATACCGGTGTATAGTCGACCTTGAAGTCTCCGGTATGAAGGATCACTCCCGCCGGAGAATGAATGGCAAGAGCCGCCGCATCCTGGATAGAGTGATTTGTCTTGATGAATTCAACGCTGAAATCTCCCGCGCTGACAAAGTCTCCGAAGGATACGGTATTGAGCTTTGCACTCTCTATCAGCCCATGCTCTCTCAGCTTGTTTTCAATAAGTGCCCGCGTCAGCCTGGTGCTGAATACAGGAACATTCAGCTCCCTGAGTATGTAAGGAAGCGCTCCGATATGATCCTCATGACCGTGGGTGATAAAAAAGCCCTCTATCTTATCAGCATTCTCCCTGAGATATGTGATATCAGGTATGACAAGGTCTATTCCAAGCATCTCCTCATTCGGAAATGCCATGCCGCAGTCAACTATAACGATGCTGTTCTCAGACTCTATAACAGTGATATTCATTCCGATCTGTTCGAGTCCTCCGAGAGGGATCACCCTGATCTTTTTTCCGGAAACCGGAGGTACATACAGACCATCGGCTTTTTTTATCTGTCTCCACTGGGAATTTTGCTGTCTGTCGTTTCCGTTCCCCTTCCCGGTCCTTGTACGTCCTTCGTTTCTTCTGCTTCCGCCGAATTCCTGTTCCGAAGCTGCTGTTTCGTTTTTTGGGAAGGCAGTGTTTTTTGCGGACTGTTTTTTTGCATTCTGGGGTCTGACTCTGCTCCTCAGCTTTCTTTCCAGCTTCTTGCTGATCCTGTCACTGTTCTTTTTTTCTGTCTGGCGCTTTACGCCCTGCTTTTTGTCCCCGCCAGTGACAAGCTTGTCCTGCAGCCTTTTCTCCGAAATTCTGTCGTCAGTATGCTCCTGAGGCTGCTTTCTGTCATTTTGTCTGTCATGACGTGCTGCTTCTGCCTGTCTGTCCGTATTATTCTTGTCGTTTCTTTTCTTCTTAGGCATCGAAACACTGCCGATCTTCTTTTTCAGCTCCCTGACCGGCTTATTGTCATTTATTCTGTTTTTGCTCATCTTTCTATATCGATCTCTCCGTCCAGCATCTTAAGGAAGATGTCAAACACGGCATTTTCTTCCTCCTCATCCTGTATATCCTCATATACAGCTTCTGTATCGTCGGGAGCCGAAACCTCCTTAAATACTCTGCATTCACCGTCTTCGTCATCAGGCGCATCTGTTACAAGAATATAGTTATGTCCCTGAAATGTCGTACTCTCGAGAATAGTGAATTCGATCTCACTTCCGTCGTCAAGTATCATTACAATAGAATTGTCTTCCATATTTCCTCCGATTATCTATCTGTTCTGCTTTCTTTCTTCCTTTCAGGCTTCTGTCAAGTTCATTCGCAAAGCCGCTGCTTCCTTTGCTCATGCTCTTGACGTCTGCTAAGCAGACCCTGATTCCGAGCAGGATAAAAAAATTATGTTAACATATTTTTATCCTGCTCTTCATCAGAAGCCTGAATTAGGTACTTTGTTCTTCATGTAATCTTCAAGAATGATGGCTGCGGCTATGCGGTCGATGTATTGCTTGCGTCTGGAATGCTCTACCCGGGTCTCTTCAAGTATCTCGTCGGCGCTGACGGTGCTGAGCCTCTCATCCCACAGCTCCACCGGAATGTCCAGCCCCTCTGCCTCCAGCCTTCTCGCAAGCTCTCCGGCAAAGGTCTCTGTTTTTATCGCTCTTTCTCCCCTGCTGTCATCCATATTGAGTGGAAGTCCTATGACGATCCTTCCGACTTCATACTCTGCCGCAAGAGCGGCTATGCGTCTGAAGGAGGATCTGAGCCCGTTCTCCTTTTCTCTGACAATAGTCTCCAGTGGTGATGCAATTACATTTAACGGATCGCTGATCGCGACTCCTATGGTCTTTGAACCAAAATCCAGTCCCATCAATCTCTTCAAGGTGATTCTCCGTTGTTCAGAATATAGTGTGACTAATCATCTCCCGGCAGACAGCATCCGGTGATAGATGGTTGCAATATAACACAAAAAAGCCGTTAAAAAACGGCACCTCAATATTCCGGTCGTTCCCGGCAGATAACAGGTCTTCAGAACTCGCAAGGCTTTATATAGAAGCAGACCGAAGCAGCTCCGGTCTGCAGCTGACCTTATCTGAGTCTTGAATCCACATATGCAGCCATAAGTTCTTCAAGGATCTCGTCCCTTTCGACCTTCATGATAAGACTGCGTGCGTTTTTGTGGCTGGTGATGTATGTAGGATCCCCTGACATAATGTAGCCGACGATCTGATTGATCGGATCATAGCCCTTCTCGACCAGTGCTCCGTATACATGCTTAAGAACATCTGCTGCATTCAGCTGTTCCGGTGTCTTGACCGGGGCGATCACCTGTGTATTTTCAATATTGCCCATGTTTCTGACCTCTTAAGTACTAATGTAGATTTTAAACTAAAAGCAAGGCCTCGTCTATAACATTTTCATGAATAATCTGTGAAGCTTTTCCCGATATTATCTCATTCTGATGAACTTCCGATGAAGGGCGAAGGCATCTGACATACTCCGGAGTAAAGCCGGTCTCATATGTTCTGCCGCCGATTGACACAAGCTCTTCACTGAGGAAACTTACTTCCTTTCCTATATAATACTGCCTGAAATCATGGGACATCCTGCCGCAGATCTCCATCAGTCTCTCACTGCGGGCGCTTTTCTGCGCATCCGACAGCTGTCCGTCCATTCTGTCTGCAGGTGTTCCCCGCCTTCTCGAATATTTGAATATATGCGCCTCATAAAAGCCGATCCTTTCGGCAAAGGCACATGTGCTTTCAAACTGTGCCTCGGTCTCCCCCGGAAAGCCTACGATAATATCTGTTGTAATAGCCGGATGGTCAAAAGCTTTTCTGAGAATGCCGCACCTCTGTGCATATTCTTCAGCTGTGTAGTGCCTGTTCATTTTCTTCAGTATCTCATCGTTTCCCGACTGAAGAGACAGATGAAAATGAGGACACAGCTTCTTGTGTGAGGCAAGCTCTGCGGCAAACTCCTCGGTTATCAGCTTCGGCTCTAAGGACCCGAGTCTGACCCTTTTGATCCCGTCAAACTTCTCAATCTCAGAAATAATGTCCAGAATACCGTTCCCCAGCGAGCTCAGATGGATACCTGTTATGACGATCTCGGCAGTCCTGCTTTCCGCAAGGAGTCCGACCTCCTTTGCGATGTCCTCTAAAGGCCTTCTCTTAAGCGGACCTCTGACATAAGGAATGATGCAGTAGCTGCAGTACATGTTGCAGCCGTCCTGAACCTTAATAAATGCTCTCGAGTGTCCGTCAAGCTCGGTGATGAACGGATTATCCTGAAATTTTTCAGGTTTCAGCAGATCATTATCGCCGAATATGTTGATTCTTTCGTTTATAAGCTCAACTATTTTGTTTTTATCCTTGTTTGAGACAGCCACATCGATAACTCTGTCACTGATCAGCTCTTCCAGTCTTTCGTTTTTAACCGCATCATCCACATAGCAGCCTGCAGCGACTATCAGTGCATCAGGATTCAGCCTTCTGGCTCTGCGCAGCATCTGTCTGGATTTTCTGTCGGCAATATTCGTCACCGTACAGGTATTTATCACGTAGACATCCGCTGTTTCTTCAAAACCGCATTCCGTAAGCCCTGCCGCCCGAAGCTTTTCCGCCATTGCGTCCGACTCATATGTATTGACCTTGCAGCCCAGAGTATGAATAGCAAATCTTATTCCCTTTTGCTTCAGCTGCACCAGATCACCTCTTCACCGGCTATTGCCTCATCGACCATGGCATCAATTATTTCCGCAAGCTTCTGTTCCGACTTTCTGATCACGTTTACATTTGGCTTCGTTACAGGATGCTTGGCAACAAATATAGTGCAGCAGTCTTCATACGGCAGAATACTTGTCTCGAAAGTGCCGATCTTTTCCGACAGATCTATGATCTCCTGCTTGTCAAAGCCGATCACAGGTCTGTATACCGGCAGCTCACAGACCTCATCTGTGGTTCTGAGCGAAAACATAGTCTGGGAAGCTACCTGACCTATTGATTCACCGGTAATGAGTCCTATGCAGTCATTCGCCGCAGCAAGCTTTTCCGCTATCCTCATCATATATCTGCGCATAATGATGGTGAGCTCATCATGAGGACACTTTTCATATATTGCGAGCTGAATATCCGTAAAATTCACCACATGCAGCCTGATGGCTCCCGCGTAGGCAGCCACCTCTTTAGCAAGGTCGACCACCTTCTGCTTTGCCCTCTCCGATGTATAAGGCGGAGCATGGAAATAGACAGCCTCGATCATAACTCCGCGCTTTGCGATCATGTAGCCTGCCACCGGACTGTCAATTCCTCCGGAAAGCAGCAGCATGGCCTTGCCGTTGGTTCCGATAGGCATTCCTCCTGCACCCGGAATGACCTGGGTGAAAATATTGATCTTCTGTCTTATTTCAATGTAAATAATAAAATCCGGATCATGCACATCGACCCTGGAGCCCGGATATGCCGTCAGAACATCATATCCCACATCTGCATTTATTGTATCTGAGGTAACGGGATAATGCTTGTCCGCTCTTCTGGTACGTACCTTGAAGGAAAACTCCTGCTCCGGATGCTCCGACTTCACAAACTCCAGAACCCTCTGGCGAAGCTCCTCGTAGCCGCACTTTTCTATCTGCTTCATAGGGCAGATTCCTGTCACTCCGAATACATGCCTGAGTGCATCGACGGTGTCCTCATAATCGTAATCGGTCTTAGCGTTTACATATATACGGCCCTGTTCCTTCTGAACGGCAAATTCTCCTTCGACCTTCTTAAGATGCTCCCTTATCTGATGCATCAGGGCATCCTCAAAGATATATCTGTTTTTTCCTTTCGTGCCGATCTCGGCATATTTGATCAAAAAACTCTGATACTGCATATTTTCCTCTTATTCTCCCAGTCCGAAAAGCTTTGTCAGCGGCTCGACAACATCCTTGAGATTCTTTATCGACCTGTTCAGGGCATCAATATTAAGTCCATCGATGCTCTTCAGAGTCGAATTTACCACCTCTTTGTTTTCCTCTACGAGATCATTGATACTATTGATCATATCTTCTATCTCCTTAAGAGAGGTATCCGCCTGCTCCAGCATTGAATTGGAATTCTCCACCAGAACATCTATCCTGTCGATTGTTTCTTCTGCCTTTGGAACAACAGAACACACAAGAAACAGCATAAGTGCTGCAGCAATAAGACCTGAGGCTGCTGTAATAAGCAAAAATATCCCGTTTTTCCGCTGATTTCTGACTATCTCTCCCAGCAGCTCTTTTTCTGTCATATCTTCGATATTCTTCATATTCTTCCCTGTTCTTTAACAAAATACCTTGTTGTATGAGGTAAAATCCGGAAGTCCCTTCAGATACCTTGTCGGCGACTCTCCCTGAATCAGAGGAAGCGCATATTCAATAAAGCTGTCGGTCACATAATTTCCTTCTTCATTTATCCATTCCTTAGGGAAGGTTCTCTCATAATTGGCAGCCTTCTCCAAAGGCAGCAGAATAATATGGCTGTCATAGCCGCCGAAAGGATATCTGGCACACTCAAAGCCCACCATTCTGTCAGTGACTCCCTGAAGCATATTTTCGACAGCTGCATTTCCGGCCATGTATGCCTCGCTTACGTCTCTTCCCGATGAGCAGTGGGCGGCGCATCTCTGAAGCAGACTGAACTCGATTCCCCTCGTCTTGTATCCTAAACGATCCCTGACCTCAGCCGCCAGATATGAGGCGAGTCCTCCCAGCTGAACATGTCCGAAGCCATCGGTAGAAGAGGTTCCCGATTCTGAAATAAAGCTGCCGTCCGCATAATGTATGCCCTCGGACACCGCCACGTTGCAATTGCCGTTCTTTTCAAAGCATACCCGTATGTCCTCAATAAATCTGTCCATGTCGAAATCAGTTTCGGGAAGATATATAAGATCCAGATAATGACCGTTGACATTTGACAGAGCCGCTGCGGCAGTGAGCCAGCCGGCATGTCTTCCCATACATTCGAATATAGTGACCGCGCCCTTGTTGTATACAGCCGCATCACAAGCGACCTCCATGATCGAAGTCGCAATATACTTTGCCGCAGAACCATACCCCGGACAATGATCCGTTCCGAACAGATCGTTATCTATTGTCTTCGGTACTCCCATGATCCTGCACTCATATCCAACTGCCTTCATGTACTTGGATATCTTGTTGCAGGTATCCATGGAATCATTTCCGCCTATATAACAGAAATATCTGACATCATGCTTTTTGAATACATTGAGAATAGCTCTGTAAGGGGTTTCATCCACCTCGGGATCCGGCATCTTGGTCCTGCAGGAGCCCAGAGCAGAAGCCGGTGTGAACAGGAACTTATCGAGCTCTGTCACTCCTGCCTCATCCATTATAAGCAGCCTGTCGCCGATCACTCCGTCTATTCCGTAATTTGCTCCGTATACCTTGGTAATGCTTTTGGACGCAAGCGCCGTGCGGATCACCCCCAGAGCACTTGCGTTTATGACCGGACTCGGTCCCCCTGACTGACCGACAATAAGCGAACCCCTGATCGCCTCTCCCATTTCCTACTCCTCCGTATTTTATGCGCCCTTATAAGGGCAGAATATGCAGTTTCACAAACTGCGGCAAGGCTCTGAACAATACAGGCACCTTGCCGCAAAAGAAAAATCACATGTAGATCAGGCTTTTCCAGCGCATCCGAGAACATTGATAAGCTTGTGGCGAACCAGCTCCTTGATGTTGGCTCTTGCAGGCTTCAGATACTCTCTCGGATCGAACTTATCCGGATGCTCAGCCATGAACTGACGCAGAGTGCCTGTCATGGCAAGTCTGATATCGGAATCAATATTGATCTTGCATACCGCCATCCTTGCAGCCTCTCTCAGCTCCTCCTCAGGGATTCCTACCGCATCCGGCATTCTGCCTCCGTTTTCGTTGATCATCCTGACGTATTCCTGAGGAACAGAGGAGGATCCGTGAAGTACGATAGGGAAGCCCGGAAGCCTGTCCGCAACATCCTTGAGAATATCAAAACGAAGAGGCGGCGGAACAAGTATGCCCTTCTCGTTTCGTGTACACTGCTCCGCTGTAAACTTGTATGCTCCGTGAGATGTTCCGATAGCGATCGCAAGGGAGTCGCAGCCTGTCCTCTCCACAAACTCCTGAACATCCTCGGCTCTTGTATAGGAGGAGTCTGCGGCGTCCACCTTTACATCATCCTCTACTCCCGCCAGGGTGCCCAGCTCTGCCTCGACAACAACTCCGTGAGCATGGGCATACTCCACTACTTTCTTTGTGATCTCTATATTCTTCTCAAAGCTCTCAGACGAGGCGTCGATCATTACGGAGGTAAATCCGCCGTCTATGCATGATTTGCAGGTCTCAAAATCAGGACCGTGGTCAAGGTGCAGCGCAATAGGAATATCAGGGCATTCCAGCACTGCCGCTTCAACAAGCTTTACAAGATATGTATGGTTTGCATATGCTCTTGCGCCCTTGGAAACCTGAAGAATGACCGGAGCCTTCTCCTCGCGGCAGGCCTCGGTGATTCCCTGAACGATCTCCATATTATTTACATTGAAAGCGCCTACCGCATAACCCTCCTTGTATGCTTTGGCAAACATTTCCTTTGTGGTTACAAGTGCCATTGTCAAATCCCCCTGTTTTATTATTGCGGCTGTTCGTATTCCTGAAGGACGGTTTGCATATGCCGTCCGGATAATTCCCGCACAGTATTATTATAGCACACAATAACAGCTGTTTAAAATCAATATCTTCTGAATCTTCTCAGAACCGGAAGCAGCTCCGTGATACAGTCCGCGGCAATGTCGGCTTCCTCCTCATTGTTATATATTCCGAAGGAAAACCTCAGTGTTGAATCCAGCAGATCCTTTCTGACGCCTATTGCCTTCAGTGTACCGCTGATGGCCGGATGATTTGAGGAGCAGGCTGAGCCGGAGGAAACATAGATTCCTTTTTCCTCCAGTGCATGAAGCAGTACCTCGGCTCTCACGCCTTCAAAGGAAGCGCTGACGATATGAGGTGCCGAAAGCTCTCCCCTTTCCGAATTGACATATACTCCGTCCATGGCATTCAGCCTGTCTGTAAGTCTGTTCTTTATCCGGAGCATCCTTCCGATTATCTCATCATGCTCCCGTCTGTAAAGCTCGGCGGCAAGACCCGTTCCGGCAATACCCGGAACATTTTCGGTTCCGGATCTTCTGTCCTTTTGCTGACCTCCTCCGAATATCACGGGAGACACATGGGCCTTTTCGTTTATGTACATAAAGCCTGCCCCCTTAGGACCGTGGAACTTGTGGGAGCTCACGGTGAGCATGTCCACATTTGCCTCCCTGGGTCTGAGGGTAAGCTTTCCGAAGGCCTGAATGGCATCTGTATGAAAATATGTTCTGGAATTTTTTTCCTTGATCAGCCTTCCTATCTCCGGGATATCCTCAACAGCACCGATCTCATTGTTGACCCACATGGCGCTGACGAGAATAGTATCCGGTCTTATCGCGGCTATCAGTCCCTCTTTGTCGATATGACCCTTGCTGTCCGTTCCTATTATCGTTATATCACAGCCCATATCCTGAAGAAATTCCAGAGGCTTATACACAGCGGCATGCTCGATATTCGTACTGATAATATGTTTTCCATAGCCCTTTCTGGCAAGGAACGTGCCTATAACAGCGGTATTGTTGCCTTCGGTTCCTCCGGAATTAAACACGATCTCACCGGGCTTGACCTTGAGCGATGCCGCAATCTGCTGCGCAGCGGTACGGATATGATTCTCAGCCTTCATTCCGATGATATGTCTGGCTGAAGGATTTCCGTAATCCTCTCCCATCACCCTGTCCATCAGCTCAATGACTTCAGGTCTTACTCTGGTAGTAGCAGCATTGTCAAAATATATTTCTCTCATCGTTTCTTCCTGCAGGTAAGACAGCTATTGTATCATTAATAGTATCGTTGACCGTATCCTATCAGTCATTATCCGCATCAAAATTCATTTCCCGGGCTATTTCCAGCCTGATCATTATCAGACTGAGAATCGCCACCGCAGCAGTCTCAACTCTCAGAATACGCTTTCCGAGAGATATCGGAACCACTCCGTGCCTTGAAGCCATAGCCGCCTCCAGGGGATCGAAGCCTCCCTCCGGACCTATTATGACACCGATGCTTCGTCCGGGGAGAAAGCTGACTATTGCCTCGCAGGTTCCTGTAAGTCCCTTCTCTGCTTCATATGGAATAATGCTCACATCACAGCCGCTGCACATTTCGACAGCGTCCCTGAAGTTCACCGGCTCATGCACCTGAGGAACCAGACTGCGCTTGGACTGTTTTGCGGCATTCCCGGCAATGGCCTGCCAGCGTTTTACTCTTGAGGCTGCCTTTTTATCATCCAGCTTTACGACACAGTTTTTTGAGGCTACCGGAAAAATATCGCTTACCCCAAGCTCCACTGCCTTCTGGATGATAAACTCCATCTTTTCGGACTTTGGAAGACACTGAAACAGCACGATCCTTGAAGGAAGCTCATGATTTTCTGAGCACACCTCTTCAACGGAAAGCCTGATATGACCGCTCTCAGCTCCCGCAGCTGCGCATATCTCTTCCACGGCACAAATATAATCCGTTCCCTCTGAATCGCTCACAATAAGCCTTTCCCCGACGGACAGTCTCAGCACTCTCACTGCGTGGTTGTAATCATTGCTGTCATTGATAATTATGCTTCCGGCAGCAACATTCCCCTTATCTACAAAAAAATGATGCACGATAATTCCTCTTGATCAAAATTCGTGAATAAATAATCCGCTGCGCAGCTTCGGCTCGAACCATGTGGACTTCGGCGGCATCAGCATTCCAGCGTCCGCGACCCTGAACAGCTCGGCGATAGAGGTCGGATACATGGCAAATGCCACAGCCGGTCCCGCTTCGGTCACAGGCGCTCCGTCAACTCTTCTGACGAGCTCTCCGAGACCTCTGATGCCTCCCACAAAGCTGATCCTCGGATCTGTCCTTGGATCCTCAATGCCGAGAAGCTTTGACAGCACCTCCTCCTGAAGCACCGAAACATCCAGACTTCTTACAGGATCCGACGAGACCTTTTCTATGTACTCCGGCTTGACATGCAGCATGTAGCTTCTTCCGTTGAGATACATGCCGATATCGTATTTCTTCTCAGGTCTTAATATCTCATCTGCTCTGCAGGCAAGGGCTGTGAGCTCCACATCAAATACCTGCTCCAAAGCCTCAAGAAAATCACTTGTCTCCATACCGTTGAGATCCTTTACTATCCTGTTATAGTCCATGATCTCAAGCTGGTCATCCGGAAACAGAACAGAAAGGAAGTAGTTGAACTCTGCCTCAGAACTGTAATTCTCTCCTGCTGCAGTCCTTCTCTTAAGAGCTACCTTTACAGCCGATGCAGCTCTGTGATGACCGTCGGCAATATATGTACACTCCAGTGCCCCGAATTCAGACTCCAGTGCAGATATGGCAGCATCATCGTCGATCACCCAGACCCTGTGTCTGATGCCGTCCTCCGAGGTAAAATCATTTACCGCTGTGCGGGACTGCTTCCAGCTTTCTACGATCGCGTCGATGCCGTCCCTTTTATGGTAGCTCAGACAGATCGGTCCGGTCTGGGCAGACATGTGATCCACATGCTCGATCCTGTCGGTTTCCTTTTTCTGAACGGTATTTTCATGCTTTCTGCATACACCGTTAATATAATCGTCCACGGAGGAGAGGGCGGCTATTCCTGTCTGGCTCCGACCGTTCATGGTCTCCTCATATATGTAATAGCATGCCTTCCCGTCGACCTCATATATTCCCTCGGCCTTCTGGGCTTCATATCTGTTTCTTGCTGCCTCGTACACGTCCTCAGCATACATATCATGATCGGCAGGAAACATGGTCTCCGGTCTGTCTATATTTAAAAAACTGAGTGGTCTTCCCTTTACCGCCTCCGCAGCCTCTTCTCTCGAATAAACATCATAAGGAAGCGCAGCCACCTCTGCCGCATACTTGTCTGCCGGTCTAACCGCTCTGAAAGGTCTAACAACTGCCATGATCAGCTCCTCCTGCCTTAATTATTTCGTTTTTCTCTGTTTCTGTATTTACTTTACGATCCTGACCCTGAGCATTCCTGAAATGCTTCTGATCTTTTCCAGCGCCTCATCCGATATTCTGCTGTCGATATCAATGAGAGTGTATGCATATTTATCACGGCTTGCATTCTGCATATTTGCAATGTTGCACTGATCCTCTCCCATGATAGCCGTAAGCTGTCCGAGCATATTCGGAACATTTCTGTGAAGGCAGGCAATTCTCGATTCCGACTTGCATTTTCCCGCATTTATATCCGGGAAGTTTGCCGAATGACTGATATTGCCGTTGTCAAGATAATCCTGAAGCTCCTCGACTGCGAGCTTTGCACAGTTATCCTCTGCCTCCTCTGTCGATGCTCCAAGATGCGGCGTTACTATGGTGTTTTTCATTTTAACTGTCCTGATCCCCGGGAAATCAGTCACATATTTTGCGACCTTTCCGCTTTCCAGTGCAGCCGCAATGTCCTCGTCGTTTACAACGAATTCTCTTGAGAAATTGAGTATCTTGACTCCGTCCTTCATTCTTGCAAAGGTAAGCTTGTTAAGAAGATCTCTGCTTGAATCGACTGCCGGCACATGAACGGTAATGAAATCACAGACCTCAGCCAGCTCCTCCATGGTCTCCGCATGTCTGATCTCTCTCTTAAGTCTCCATGCGGCATTGACGGAAATATACGGATCATAGCCGTAGACCTCCATGCCGAGAGACACGCACATATTTGCGACTATAATACCTATGGCGCCGAGTCCTATAACTCCGATCTTCTTTCCGATGACCTCATTTCCGGCAAAGGCCTTCTTTTCCTTTTCTGTTCTTGCCGCAATATCGGGATCGTCGGCATTAGCCCTGACCCATTCGATTCCTCCGATAATATCTCTGGAGGCCAGCATCAGTCCGGTAAGAACCATCTCCTTTACCGCATTCGCATTGGCTCCAGGAGTATTCATTACAACGATGCCCTGCTCCGTACATCTGTCTATCGGAATGTTATTAAGTCCTACACCGGCTCTGGCAATAGCTCTGAGAGACTGCGGAAACTCCATATCATGCATCTTCTGGGATCTTACGAGAGCTCCGTGAGCCTGATTAAAATCATGTGTGATGGTGTAGCCGTCTCTGAATTCCCTTAATCCGTAATCGCTGATATTATTTAATAGAAAAATCTTTCTGTTTTTCATGACGTTTTCTCCGTAAATTATCCAGTTATAAAAATCAATGCTTTTTTTCAAAGTCTTCCATTACGCTGACAAGTCTTGCCACGCCCTCATACGGCATTGCATTGTATATCGAAGCCCTCATTCCTCCGACAGTTCTGTGACCCTTAATATTTCTGATATCCGCCTTTGTACATGCGGCAATGAATTCCTTGTCGAGGTCAGCATTGCCCGTTACAAACGGGACATTCATCAATGAACGTGAATCCTTGCGTACCGTTCCCCTGAACAAAGCAGAATTATCCAGATAATCATACAGGAGCGCAGCCTTTTTCTCATTTCTTTCCTTCATCGCAGTAAGACCGCCGTTTCTCTTTATCCACTCGAACACCTTGCCGCAGACATAGATAGCCCAGGTATTTGGAGTATTGTACATCGAGTCGTTATCTGCCTGTGTCTTCCATTTAAGCATGGTAGGTGTATACTCGAGACATTCGTCTGTTATGAGATCCTCCCTGATTACCGAAACAACAAGTCCGGCCGGTCCTGCATTTTTCTGGACTCCGGCGTAGATCACACCGTATTTTGAGACATCCAGCGGCTCCGATACAAACATCGAGGATACATCCGCAACCAGAGTCTTTCCCTTGGTATTCGGAAGCTGAGGATATCTTGTTCCGTAGATAGTATTGTTCTGGCAGATATAAACATAATCGGCATCCTCTGATACCGGAAGATCCTCCACATCAGGAATATAGGAGAACATGCTGTCCTCCGAGGATGCAATGACATTTACCTTTCCGTACAGCTTTGCTTCCTGAATAGCCTTTTTGGTCCAGTTTCCGGTATTGATATAGTCTGCGACTCTGTTTTTCATCAGGTTCATCGGAACCGCCGCAAACTGCTGCGATGCACCTCCCTGAATGAACAGCACACGGTAATTATCAGGTATTTCCATAATATCCCTAAGTGTCTGCTCCGTGCCGTGAAGTATAGCCTCAAAGTCACCGGACCTGTGACTCATTTCCATAACGCTCATTCCTGAGGCTCCGTACTCAAGCATCTCCGACTGTATCTCTCTCAGAACCTCCTCGGGCATCACTGCCGGCCCCGCACTAAAATTATATACTCTGCTCATGATTCTTCTCCTGGTTTTAAGAATTCATTTATGCTGCATATTGTATAAATAAAGACGTTTTATTTTTTATATTTTATACAATATCAGTTCATCTCTTTAAATTAATAGTATATCTCGGCTATTGATTTTTATCAACTTATTATTATCCCAAACGATCTTATGAAGCACAACTTAGAAAGCAAGAGCCTTCCCTGCTGCGTCCGCAATATCCGACGCAAGTATGCTGTGACAGCCCTTTTCTGCAGCGGCTATTGACCCGGCTCTGCCGTGAAGCCAAACTGCCACCGGGACAGCGTCCGCTGTATTCCCTCTGAGCACTCCGGTTATTCCGGCAATGAATCCGCACAGTACATCTCCGGAGCCCGCCTTGGCCATAGCTCCGCAGCCGCTGTCCGAGAGAATGGATTTTTCTCCAGCCACGGCAGTAATGTTATCCTTTAGCACAACAGTAACATTTTTATGCTTCTCTCTGTATCTCCTGGCACATCCCATGGGATCCCTTTTTATATCTTCCGCCTTCGAACCGGTCAGTCTTCCCATCTCACCGATATGGGGTGTGATTACTGTATTCCTGCACAGGCCCCCGGGATCTCTCCCGGATTCGGCAATAATATTCAGGGCGTCAGCATCCAGAATGAGAAGTTCCTTATCCCGCAGTCGCCTCCTGATATCCTCTTCATACAGCAGAGCCATGAGAGCTTCGGCATAATCCGACCTGGACAGACCGGAGCCCACAGAAATATAATCAGCCCATCCCACAGCCCTGACAAGCTCATCCCTGTCTATGGATCCGTCAGGCTTATCCGCTGTCGAATACATTGCCTCCGGAAGAGATGTCTGCAGAATGCTCCTGTTTGCCTCAGGTCCGAAGACCCGGACCATTCCTATCCCCGTTCTGAATGCACCGATACAGTTAAGATATGCCGCTCCTGCCATTCCTTTGCTTCCGGCGATCACGAGCAGGCGCCCGTAGGTTCCCTTGTTTGCTTTTGGATCTCTGTTTTTCAAGCTGTCTTCATTTTCCTTAAGCAGCGTCTCTATATCTGTCATTTTTCGTACCGCCTGTCCTGACACCGGTCACCCCTTCACACTCTTTTGGCAGTTACTCCTGCCCACTCTCCGAGAGTATTCACCTCAAGAATCTCCCATGCAGGATTGGCCTCAAATGCCGAGATCACCTCCTGCAGCTTTGTATCTATGATTCCGGAAGTGATAAATATGCCGCCCTTTTTGCAGAAAACATCCGTTACTCCGGCCGAAGCAAGCATCACTATCACCGGAGCCAGAATGTTGGCTATGACCACATCATAGCCTTCCGGGGATTTTTCCCTTACTGAGTCTCTTACATTGTCATCTCCGATGATATTTCCCATTATCAGTGCAAACTGACTGTCGGTGATTCCGTTATATCCCGCATTATCCCTTATGGAAGGCTCGCACATCTCATCCAGCTCGGTTGCCGCCGCCATTTTTGCCCCGCAGCTTATCGCGGCTATGGCAAGGATACCGCTTCCGGTGCCTATGTCCAGAACCGTATCTCCGTGTGAAACATATTTTTCAACTGCCCCAAGACAAAGTCTGGTCGTTTCATGGGAGCCTGTGCCGAAGGCAGTTCCCGGATCTATCTCTATGATCTTTAACGCTCCCTCCGCAAATTCCTCTGCGGTCTCTTCCGGTATCTCCTCCCAGGAAGGCTTTATCAAAAATCCACCTGTCCTGATAGGCTTAAAATACTGCTTCCAGCTGTTTCTCCAGTCTGTATCCTCCGTGGTACCGATCTCAATGCTGCCCTCTCCTATATTCATATAGGTACGCATTTCATCAAGCTCCGCCCTTACGGTATTGAGAAGCTCTTCTATCTCCTCCTCTTTCCACAGTCTGTCGGCTATGGTGTAGGAAAGATCTGCTCCCGCCGGATCCGCAGAATGCTCCAGTGCGGCATCCCCGTCCTCATATAAATGAAGAAAAAAGCTCAGTCTGGCTGTTCCGTCGTCTTCCCCTATATCCGGCAGTATATCAATAAACATTCCCTTCGTATCCGAATCCGACAGCGGTACCTTGTCCTCGATCTGAACTCCCTCTACTCCGTTTTCACTGAGCATCAGGCTGATCATATCTTCTGCTTCAGTCGTTGTATTGATCGTATATTTTCTCCATTTCATCATTCGTCTCCTTTTACAAACAGCAGCCCCTGTCAGCTCCTTTTATTTTTTTGTATTATCCTGACCTGCTTCTTTTGTTCATGAACCGTAAGACTGCAGGAAAGACCGCCAATAAAACCGGTCAATGAAATTTTTGACCTTGGAACAGGGATGTGATAAAATCATAACTGCCTCTGAGATCTTTTAAAGTTCTCTGCGGTCTCATCAGTTTATCACTACATTTTATGCTTCATCAAGGAGTTTTTATGGATCAGACAAAAAATCAGAATCAGACCGTTTCCAAAGCGCCGCGTGGGGAAAAGAAAACACTTCACAGACATTTTAAGGAAAACATGTACAGGCTGATGGATTTTCTTCACTGCTTTATTTCATTAACGATAGTTATCGCTATCCTTATTACTCTTTTCAGTATTCCCGAACAGCTTGCACGTCTTACGGATGTTGAATCAAAGAGCCTGATAACCTTTCTGGAATACGTCATCAATGTAATAATTGCTGTTGAGCTTATTCACGTGCTGCTGCACCAGTCTCTGGATACTATTGTAGAGATCCTTTCCCTTGCGATAACCAGAGAGCTTATCCTGGAGAGAATGCATACATATGAGCTCTTTATTGGCGTTGCAGCAATAGCGCTGCTGTTTGTAATCAGAAAGTTCCTGTTTATTTCAGCAAAAGACAGAGAAAAGCATTCCGCTTCCGAGTATATTATCGGAGAGGAGGTTCCGGATCAGGCAGAGGATCAGACTATCAGCTCTCATCTTTGAATCCTAAGCATTACTCGCATAAAAAATCTGCACCGGCCGGTTTTGCCGCGGTGCAGATTTTTTTTAAGCTGTTCCGTTGTCTGTCTGTCTGATTCTTCAGAGCCGTTTCAGAAATCTATCTCGCCCTCTATCAATACATTGTCATTAGGTTCAAATACGACCTTTTTATATGCATCAATATCCATCTTTACGCCTGTCCAGTCAGAATGAATATCTCCGTTCTGCTTGATTATGATATCGTACAGGATCGCATAAGTGATGCCGTCATCACCCTTTTCAATAATAGTCGAGTACGGAAGCGTCTTATGATAGGTCATATGAAGACCCTTATACTCAAAATGGAAGCCGTTTCTCATTCGGCAGCCGTCAAGCCCCTTATAGGTAAAATAATGCTTGAGATCCTGAAGCACCGGATCTGCTTCCTGCTCGTAGAGATTCTCCGGAGTAGTATCGGTATAATCAAATCTGAACTGAACAGGTATTCCGTATTTCACGAAACGATCCGCATATGCCGTAAGCTGCTCCTTTGGATACTTTTTATACAGCACGCAGTTTACCCTTTTCTTTGCGGCAATACGTGAAAGCACCTCATCCGGTGATTCCTCAACATACTTTACCAGGTGCCTGGAAATATTAAAGCAGGTCACCTTATCCTTATTTCTCTCGGTAAATGCGATCATATCATCGGCAGAGTAATCCTGCTGAACCGGGAATGTCGTATTGATAAAAATCCTGTGAGTATCGGGAATGCAGTCAAGCATCGTCTGAAGCGACTCTAAGTTCGCCATAGGCTCCCCGCCTGTAAATACAAAATCACAATATGGTGTGATCGAGTTCATGAGCCTGATGCTCTCACAAATCTTCTCAAGGCTGAAGCCTGTCATATCTCCGTACTCTTCCTTGTTGATACAGAAAGGACAATGATTCTTGCAGTCATATGGAACAAATACAGTTACTGTTGCTCCGCCTTCTCTGGTTTTATATGGGTATTCTGCCACTTTATTTTTTCCCCTTCAATTAAGAATCTGCGAATCAGCCTCTTACCGATTGACACATTAATTCAGATTATAACATAAATCCGTCAGAAATAAAGTATTGTTATTCAAATAACAAAACCAATGAATAAGCCTGACGCAGGCAAAACAGGGGTTTTGACCGTCCGTTTCCTGCACGGACAGGCAGGCTGCATGCAAAAAGGAAGAGGCAGTTCCCTGTCTCTTCCCTGTTGTACAATTCATACCGGTAATTTATGTCGGTAATTCATTCTGCTGTACGCATCCATGTATCGGCTCGTCTGAGATTCCATTCATGGATATGCGGCGGCGTATTCTTTCTTA
This sequence comes from Clostridiales bacterium, assembly GCA_029100885.1. Classification (GTDB taxonomy): domain Bacteria; phylum Bacillota; class Clostridia; order Lachnospirales; family Lachnospiraceae; genus Avilachnospira. The sequence continues at coordinate 34,909 of JAQXPY010000147.1, forward strand.
TTCACCCTTGAACATGTGAATGATCTTCTTAGGGCACTTGCTTGCGCAAAGTCCGCAGCCTACGCACTTGCTGTAGTCGATCTTTGCAACATTTCCATCCATGGAGATAGCCTCCTTAGGACATGTCTTTACGCAGAGTGTACATCCGATACAGCCTGTCTTGCAGACATCCATAACAGCCTTGCCCTTGTCCTTATTTGCACAGTTTACTCTGTACTTTGAAGAAGCCGGCACAAGCTCGATAAGCTTACGAGGGCAGACCTTGATGCAGGCCTGACAGCCTGTACACTTAGACTCATCAACCTTTGCAACACCGTCAACGATGTGCATTGCATCAAAAGTACATGCCTTAACGCATGATCCGTGACCGAGACAGCCATAGTTGCAGGCCTTGTCTCCGGATCCGGGAACAGGACCCATGTTGTTGCAGTCGTCCGGACCTGTATAGTTATATCTCTTAGGTGCTGCCTCACAGGTTCCTGCGCACTTTACAAATGCTACATTTCTCTCTGCTCCGCCGGCCTCAACTCCCATGATAGCTGCGATAGCATCCCAGCATGGCTTCTGTCCTACAGGACAAACGCTTACAGGAGCTGTTCCTTCATTGATGGCCTTAGCCGCGCCGTCACAACCAGGGAAGCCGCAGCCTCCGCAGTTATTGCCCGGAAGAGCCTCACGAATCGCAGCCTCTCTCGGATCTACTTCAACCTTGAACTTCTCACCGAAGATACCAAGTCCGATACCTACGATAATACCGGTCACTGCCACTACAGCAGCAGCAAAAATAATTCCTGTCATTTCGCAAACTCTCCTTCCTTATGAAATAACTCCGGAGAATCCGAAGAATGCTATTGACATAAGCGCTGCCGAAACGATAACGATCGGAACGCCCTGGAAACTCTTAGGAACATTGTTTCCTGCTGTATGCTCACGGATACCTGCAAGAAGCACGATAGCAATGAGATAACCTACAGCTGTAGCAAATCCGCATACTACAGACTCAATGAAGTTGTAGCCGTTCTGAGCGTTTGTAAGAGCAACACCGAGAACTGCGCAGTTTGTTGTGATCAGAGGAAGGTAAATTCCAAGTGCGTTGTAAAGTGATACCATGCACTTGTGCATGAACATCTCAACGATCTGAACCAGAGCCGCAATTACAAGAATGAACACGATCGTCTTGAGATATACAAGATCGAACGGAACAAGTACAAAATCGTAGATAAGGCTGGCAACGATAGTAGCCATTGTGATAACGAATACTACGGCTCCGCCCATACCTGCTGCAGTCTTAACATCGGTCGATACACCGAGGAATGAACAGATACCAAGGAACTGGCTCAATACGACATTGCTTACAAGACATGCGCTGATCGCAATTACTATTAAATTCATCATATCGATCCCCTCCCTTACTTAGCAGCTTCTTCACTGTCTGCTGAAGCGCATGAAGCGCAGTTTCCGCTGCAGCTCTTCTTTGCTCTCGGCATCTTAAGCTTGTTCTGCAGAGCAGTAAGTCCTGCATAAACAAAGAATGCGCCTGGAGCGAGAATGAAGATGGAGCAAGGAACATAGCTTGCAGGCATGATCTGAGCGCCGAAAATGGTTCCTGCGCCGATAAGCTCTCTTACAGCACCGATCATTATAAGAGCGATGGTGAAGCCGAGACCCATACCGATTCCGTCAAACAGTGAGATCACCGGACCGTTCTTCATAGCGAAGGACTCAGCACGGCCGAGAATGATACAGTTAACAACGATAAGAGGAATATATACTCCGAGTGACTCGTACATCGAAGGTGTAAAGCCTGCCATGAGCATGTCAACGATAGTAACGAGCGACGCTACGATAACGATCTCTGCAGGAAGTCTCAGTCTGTCAGGAATGAGCTTTCTGAGTGCTGCAATGATCATATTAGAGAAAACAAGAACCGCTGTTGTTGACAGTCCCATTCCCATGCCGTTGATTGCCGATGTGGTAACCGCAAGTGTAGGACAGGTACCGAGCACAAGGACAAGCAGAGGGTTTTCTTTCCAGATACCATTATAAATTCTTTCTACATATTTATTCATGATGAACCCCCTTTCCCTTATTTAACGTAATTGTTTACAAAATACAGTGCAGCATTTGTGGCCTTTTCTACCGCTCCCGATGTGAAGGAAGCTCCGCTGATGGCATTGAACTGCTTATCTGTAGCTGTGCCGCTCTTGATCATTTCGATGGAGCCTGTTGCATCCTTGCCCACAAACTGATCTCTGAACGAAGCATCCTTTGCCTTAAGTCCGAGACCTACTGTCTCATTGATGGTCAGGAAACCGATACCGGTCACCTTTCCGTCATTGGATACGCCTACAGTCATCTTGATGTCTCCGCCGTATCCCTCTCCCGATGTGGAGATGATCATGTATCCTACTTCACTGCCTGATGCATCCTTAGCGATCATGGCATCATTGATGCTGAGCTTGCCGCTCTTGTTTCCAAGTCCCCAGCCCTCAATATCAGCATTTGCAGCTTCTACCGCAGCTGTGAGCTCATCTGTGTTTTCAAAGCTTACTGCCTCAGGATAAACCTCTGCATAAGTTGCATTTGTGGCAGCGATCTGCGCCTGATTGATAGGCTCAAGTGTGATTGCGTGTACGGCTCCGAGTGCTACACCCGCAATAAGTGTAATAACGAACAGGATAGCCGCATCCTTTATTATTGTATTTTTCATTTCTTGCTACCTCCCATTCCGAAAGCCTTAGGAATAGTATAGCGCTCAAAGATAGGAACGAGCAGGTTGCCCAGAAGGATCGAATACGAAACGCCCTCTGCAGAAGGAGCAAATGTACGGATAACACCTGTCATGATGCCGAGGAAGATACCGTAAAGGATCTGTCCCTTATGGGTCACAGGACTTGTTACATAGTCATTTGCCATGAAGCATGCACCGAACAGAACACCGCCGGACATAAGCTGCATAAGAACAAACTGTCCGTTGAAGCCGCTGACAAGAAGCTCAAATACAGCAAATGTGATCAGATAAGATGCCGGGATCTGTATCGTGATAACATTTCTGTAGAGCATGTATGCGATACCGATAAGAAGGCAGAGAACCGAAACCTCACCGATACATCCTGCGGTATTGCCGAGGAACAGATCCGTCATGGTTCCTGTATATGTGCCTGCATTGATCTGTGCCAGAGGAGTTGCGCTTGTTACAGCATCAAATCCGATCTTCGCACATGAGAAGTCATTCATAAGTCCGGCGAAGGCAATGTGAAGGAATGCTCTTCCTGCGATTGCCGGGTTCATGAAGTTCTGACCGAGTCCGCCGTAAAGCTGCTTAACAACAACGATAGCAAAAACAGCGCCCACCATAGGAACCCATACAGGAACCTGAGGAGGCATATTGAGCGACAGGATCATACCTGTTACTACCGCCGAAAGATCGTTGATGGTGATCGGAAGGTGAAGAGCCTTCTCGTAAATATACTCAGATGCCACTGCCGCAGCAACTGTAGCGATCATGATAACAAGTGAGTAAATGCCGAAATGATAAATACCCCAGAGCGAGATAGGAACCATTGCGATGATAACATCGAGCATCTCTCTGTGTGTCGTCAGCTTGCTCCTGAAATGAGGCGATGATGACACATTAGGAATCTTTTTGATCTCTGTGTTTTCCATTAGTTCATCTCCTCCTTACGCTTTCTTCTCTGCTGCTGCCTTCTCGGCCTCAGCCTTCTTTGCTGCCTCAGCGGCCTGTCTTGCCCTGCGCAGTCCCATGACCTCACGGCGTCCCTGCTTGAAGTACTGTGTAAGAGGTCTCTTTGCCGGACAGATATATGAGCAGCTTCCGCACTCGATGCATTCCTGACCGTTGAGGGACTCTAACTTAGCCCAGTCTCTTGCTTCAACAGCCTTTGCCATAAGCACAGGTGTAAGGAAGATAGGACAGGCGTCGATGCAGCGTCCGCATCTGATACAATGGGTCTGAACCGCCTGTGCCTCGGAAACCTCATCGTGCTGGAAAGCAAGAAGAGCCGCCGAGTTCTTAACGACCGGAACGTCTGTGCTGAACAGAGCCATTCCCATCATAGGTCCGCCGCAGATGATCTTTGCCGGCTCTGTCTTGAAGCCGCCTACCGCCTCCGCGATACGTCCGTAGGAAACACCGAGTCTGATCCTTACGTTTGCAGGCTGTGCAACAGCATCTCCGGAAATGGTAATGACCTTCTGCATGATCGGAGTGCTCTTTGCCACAGCATCATAGATAGCCGCAAGAGTAGCAACGTTATCAACAACGCAGCCTGCATCTGCAGGAAGAACTGCCGAGTTGATGGAACGTCCTGTGCATGCGAAGATAAGCTGACGCTCTCCGCCTTCAGGGTACTTTGTCTTCATGACTGTAACGCTGATGCGATCCTCGTCTGCGGTAAGCTTCTGCATTACCTCGATAGCCTCAGGCTTGTTCTCCTCAATGGCGATGATACCCTTTGCATTAGGGAAGAGCTGAAGACATACCTTCATTCCTCCGATAATACGCTCAGGCTCCTCGATCATGAGTCTGTGGTCGTTCGTAAGCATCGGCTCACACTCTGAACCGTTGGCAATAACGAAATCAATGGCATCATCATTCTTTGGAGCGAGCTTGACATGTGTAGGGAATCCGGCACCACCCATACCGATGATACCTGCTTCCTTAACGATGCTTCTGATCTCTTCCTTTGAAAGCTTGGTGTAGTCCCTTTCCTCACCAACCCCCTCGGCTGTCTCGAACTTACCGTCACTCTCAATGACGATAGCCTGAACATACATACCCATGGTAATGAGTCTCTGCTCAATAGCCTTGACTGTACCGGAAACTGAAGATGTGATAACTGCGCCGATAAATCCGCCCGGCTCCGCTATCTTCTGTCCGGCAAGTACATGGTCTCCAACAGCAACAATTGGCTTTGAAGGAGCTCCGAGTCCCTGGACCATCGGAAATACATAATCTCCGTCGAACTCCGGGAGCAGCTGAATAGCACACTTCTCGCTGAGTTCCTTGCCCTCATAGGGATGGATGCCGCCTTTAAATGTCGCAAGGCCCATATTTTATATCCCCTTTCTTAAAATAAAGATATTAGATTACATAGTTGTTTTGATTATAACATTAAATACAGCATTTTCAAGCAGAAATCTTTTGCATGCAAACTGAATTACCTGTTCAGGCATCTGCCGCAGGGCGGAAGGAAAAATATGCCGGCATATTTTTCCGGACGCAAAGCGGCAGGGTCTGAGGAGCAGACAGCAGACGCATGAGCAGTCGGAGCGCGAAGCGTGACGGCTGCGAATGCAGGCTGCGGGATGCCTGAACAGGTCGATGAATGTTTTTTTGCAGACAGCAGACGCATGAGCAGTCGGGCGCGAAGCGGCACGGCTGCGAATGTTCTAAACTTCAAACACATATTTGCTTGTATACCAAATTCTTCAATGATAAAATATTTTGCTATACCAATGAATAGAGGGATGTTTTATGTCAAACGCTTCAATAGCTTCACGCATTGAATTATTAAAAACCGAATCTGCATTTAAGATCCTTGCCAGAGCCAACGAGCTCGAAGCCTCGGGAAGAAGTATAATACATTGTGAGATCGGACAGCCTGATTTCAAGACTCCGGAAAATATCATCAAGGCCGGTTGTGATGCCATGAACAGCGGTTTCACCGGATACACTCCGTCTCCGGGTTTCATTAAGCTTCGCGAAGCCATTGCAGATTTTTACAGTGTAAATAAAAATGTTCCGGCCGAGGCGGATGAGGTCGTTGTTGTTCCCGGCGGAAAGCCTGTGATGTTTTTCACCACTCAGATGCTGGTCAATCCGGGCGATGAGGTCATCTATCCAGACCCTGGGTTTCCTATATACCACTCCTGTATAGCCTTTTCCGGCGGCGTTCCGGTTCCTGTTCCCCTGAGGGCAGATAATGATTTCAGATTTGATCTTGAGGTATTCAGGAATTCTATTACTCCGAAGACCAAGCTTGTTATCCTGAACAGCCCTTCCAATCCTACCGGGGGTGTTTTTTCTAAAGAGGACATCAATGCGATTGCAGACATACTGGGAGATCGTCCGGATATTTTCATTCTATCGGACGAGATCTATGACAGGCTGGTGTATGATGACGCTGTCGCTCCCTCTATCGCAGCTGTTCCCGGCTTCAAGGATCGAACAGTTATTCTGAACGGCTTTTCCAAGGCCTATTCCATGACCGGCTGGAGACTCGGCTACGGCATTATGAACAAAGAGCTTGCAAAAGCAATGGAGCTTCTCATGGTCAATTCCAATTCCTGTGCAGCTTCATTTACCCAGATAGCTGCCATTGAGGCGCTGAAGGGTCCTCAGGATTCGGTAGAGTATATGAAAAACGCCTTTATGGAGAGGAGGGACTGGCTCATCACAGCTCTCAATTCCATTCCGGGAATCTCCTGCTGCATGCCTAAGGGTGCCTTCTATGCTTTCCCGGATATTTCATCCTTCGGTCTGTCCAGCTTTGATTTCTGCAACAGACTGCTTGAGGAGGGAGGCGTAGCTGCTTCCTGGGGCTCCTCCTTCGGAGAAAACGGTGAGGGTCATATCCGGCTGTCATATGCCAACTCCCTTGAAAACCTTAAGGCTGCGGTGGACAGACTGTATGTATTTTCCAGAGGACTCCGGTGATTCGAAATAATAAAAGGCGCTGAACCGCTGCATTTCATAATAATAAGACCTGCAAATGCTCCGTATCATTTATCTGTGACTTTGGACATTTACAGGTCTTTTCTTATATTCAGCTTTATTTTTATACGTTATTTTATAAGTTGATATTATGCGTTATTATTCAGCGGTCTCAAGCAGCTTTCTTACTGAAGCCCTCTTTACACAGAGAGTAAACAGCTTCATTGCCGCTCTTATCTCCTCTTCGCTCGGATATGTCGGAGCTATACGGATATTGCTGTCCTGCGGATCCTTTCCGTATGGGAATGTGGCTCCGGCCTTTGTCAGCTGTACTCCTGCTTTCTTCGCATCAGAAACGATAGCCTTTGCGCAGCCCGGAAGTGAATCGAAGGAAATAAAGTATCCTCCATTCGGCTTCGTCCATGTGCCGATGCCAAGCTCGCCGAGTTCCTGCTCAAGGATCTCCTCAACTGCCTCAAATTTTGGTCTGATGATATCGGCGTGAAGTCTCATATGCTCCACTACTCCGTGAATATCCTTGAAGAATCTCACATGGCGAAGCTGGTTCACCTTGTCATGGCCTATTGTCTGGATGGTCATCTGCTTGTTGATATCCGCAAGATTGTTATGCGATGCTGCAAGCATTGCAATACCCGAGCCCGGGAAGCTTACCTTTGATGTCGAAGCAAATTTGTACACCAGATCAGGGTTTCCCGCTCTCTTGCATTCAGCAAGTATCTCGATCAGGTGATCCTGATTATGATCATACAGATGGTGGATGGTGTATGCGTTGTCCCAGTAAATTCTGAAATCCGCTGCGGCCGGCTTCAATCTTGCAAAACGGCGTACAGTTTCATCCGAGTAGGAGTTTCCGGTCGGGTTGGAATATTTAGGCACACACCAGATACCCTTGATGGCATCATCCTCACTTACAAGCTTTTCTACCATATCCATGTCCGGTCCTGTAGGCAGCATCGGAACATTTATCATCTCAAAGCCGAAATACTCGGTTATTGCAAAATGCCTGTCATAGCCCGGTACAACACAAAGCCACTTGACCTTCGGAAGCTTGCACCATGGTGTCGAGCCCATAACTCCATGGCTGTAGCTGTGTGCGATACAGTCAAACATTACATTAAGGGAGGAGTTTCCGAAAATGATCATATTGTCCGGATTCACTTCCATCACATCCGCAAAAAGCTCCTTTGCCTCAGGAATACCTGTAAGAATGCCGTAGTTTCTGCAATCTGTTCCGTCCTCACATTTAAGATCCGCCTTGGAGCTGAGCACATCCATCATTTCCATAGAAAGGTCAAGCTGTGCAGGTGAAGGCTTTCCCCTTGCCATGTTCAGATTGAGCGGGTTATAGCTGTACTTTTTGTACTCCTTGTCAAGGCGTTCAAACTCCTCGCGGAGCTCATCCTTGCTCATCTCGGTATACTTTTTCATATCGACTCCTTCTCTAATAGATCATTCATCAAAGCTGCTGTATTAAATCAATTTGGTTCGAAATTATAGCACAGCATACATGCCAGTGCAATTCAAAGTTTTTCACTTTTCACACTATTGTACATATCCCCTTGCCTGAACTGTCAAAAATATTCTATAATCCATGTATGGACAACAATACAAAGATCAACAGAATAAAAGAACTTACAGACCTTCTGAACCTTGCTAGCCGTGTCTATTATCAGGAAGGCAGAGAAATAATGCCTAACATTGATTATGACAAATACTATGATGAATTGCTGGATTTAGAAAAGGAGACCGGCTTCAGGCTTGCAAATTCACCTTCGCAAAACGTCGGATATGATATCATTTCAGAGCTTCCGAAGGAACGCCACGAAAAACCAATGCTCTCGCTCGACAAGACAAAATCCGCCGACGAGCTGATCGACTGGCTTAACGGAAAACGGGGAGTCCTGAGCTGGAAGCTGGACGGCATAACCTGTGTCGTTACCTATGAGAACGGAAAGCTGGTCAAGGCCGTCACCAGAGGAAACGGTGAGATCGGCGAGGTCGTAACGCCAAATGCCAGATTCTTTGAAAACCTTCCGGGTCAGATCCCTTTTGAAGGAAAGCTGATCATACGCGGTGAAGCTGTCATTTCCTACAGTGATTTTGACAGGATCAACGAGGAGATCGAGGATACTGCTGCCAGATACAAGAATCCTCGCAATCTGTGTTCCGGTTCTGTAAGACAGCTGGATCCTTCAGTCACATCCGGAAGGCATGTGAGACTCATCGTGTTTACTCTCGTTTCGGCAGAGGGCACGGCAGAGCATCCTGAGGTTCCTGATTTCGGCAACTCCTTCTCGTCCCAGTATGACTGGCTGGAGAAACAGGGCTTTGAGGTCGTCGAGCATAGATTCACCGATGCTTCAACGCTCAAGGATGATATTGAATACTATAAGAAAAAGATACCGGAATATGATATTCCTTCGGACGGTCTGGTCCTTGCCTTCGAGGACATTGCCTACGGCATCTCACTGGGACGCACCGCGAAGTTCCCGCGCAGCTCTATTGCCTTCAAATGGCAGGATGAAACAGCGGAAACTGTTCTGAGGGATATCGACTGGTCCGCGTCACGAACAGGACTTATCAATCCCGTTGCGGTTTTCGATCCTGTTGAACTGGAGGGAACTACGGTCAGCAGAGCCAGTGTCCATAATGTTAGTATCGTTGAGGAGCTTCAGCTTGGTATCGGAGATACAATTACCGTCTACAAAGCCAACATGATCATTCCTCAGATATCGGACAACCTGACCAGAAGCGGCAGGCTTGCCATTCCGGATCATTGTCCGGTCTGCGGAGGAAAGACAGAGATCCGCAGAGACAGCACAGCTGCTCTGCTCTATTGCCTGAACGAATCATGTCCCGCAAAAAAGGTCAAGTCCTTTGAGCTTATGACCAGCAGAAATGCTCTGAATATCGACGGGCTTTCCGACAAGACCCTTGAAAAGCTTGCCGGAGAAGGCTTCATACACGAATACTCAGATCTGTTCGGTCTGGACAGATACCGGGACAGTATCGCACAGCTCGAAGGCTTCGGAGAAAAATCCGCCGACAACCTGATAAACGCCGCAAAGGAGGCCTCTGCCACCGAGCTGTACCGTATGATCTACGGACTCGGAATTCCCGGTGTCGGACTTGCAGGCGCAAAGCTGATATGCAGAAAATTCAATAATGAGCTCGACCGTGTGATCTCGGCGGATCGTGACAGTCTGATGGAGATAGACGGTATTGGTCCCGTTCTTGCGGACAGCTTCACAGCATTCTTTGCCGATGCTGAAAACCGCCGTATCACATCGGAGCTCGCAGAAAAGCTCAGCTTCGTCACAGACGCTTCGGATCACAGCGAACTGCCTCAGGTATTTTCCGGAAAGACCTTTGTCATAACAGGCGAGCTCAATTCCTTTTCCAACCGGAGAGAGGCACAGGAGTTGATCGAAAGACTCGGCGGAAAAGCCACAGGCTCAGTCTCTTCGAAAACAGATTATCTTATCAATAATGATAAGACCAGTCAGTCTTCAAAAAACAAAACTGCCGCAAAGCTTGGAGTCCCGGTAATTACCGAGGACGAGTTCATAGAAATGATACCAAAGGAGGCAAAGAATGTTTGAATTAATGAATGAGCAGCTGACAGCTATCGGTGTGATACCCGTGATCGTTATCAACAATGCTTCTGATGCACTTCCTCTCGGCAAAGCTCTTTCGGCTGCCGGCATGAAATGTGCCGAGGTCACCTTCAGAACAGATGCCGCCGAGGAAACTATCCGTATCCTCTCCGAAAACTATCCCGACCTTATCGTAGGCGCCGGAACTGTATTTACAACAGAACAGGTCGATACGGCTGTGAACGCCGGAGCAAGATTTATTGATTCTCCGATAATAGATACAGAGCTTATCGATTACTGCATCTCAAAAAATATTCCGGTCTATCCCGGTGTTGCTACTCCTTCGGAGGCTGCTGCGGCAGTCAAGAGAGGTCTTAAGATCCTCAAATTCTTCCCTGCAGAGCAGAACGGTGGGCTTGCGGCTATCAATGCAATGAGTGCTGTCTTCAAGGATCTTCGTTTCTTCCCGATGGGAGGTATTGATAAATATATCATGAGAGATTATCTTGCCTCTCCTCTTGTAGCAGCAGTCGGAGGTTCCTGGATGGTAAAGGCCTCTCTTATCGATGCCGGAAAATTCGATAAGATCGAGAAGCTGGCAAGAGAAGCGGTCTACAGTGCTTCGGATGTAAGAGGAAAGCTTTCCTGAGAAATATGCGCCGCGGGCGCACTGACTGAAAACAGCGGCGTGCAGAATGAGCATTCATTCCTGCACGCCGCCTGATATTTTATACAATACTGTCTTAAAGCCCCTGCCCTGCATCCATGAACAGAGCCTCTGCTTTTTTGCTGAGACAGTCTTTCCGATTATTTATGCTGAGCAAACATCCAGTCCCTGAACTCCTGGTTTGCATACATAGGAACCCATGAGAAGTGCGCGGATGTACCGAATACCGTGCCAGGAGCATAGAGTGTTGACTTATAGTAGATGCCTGCAGCCTTAAGAGCCTCAACTGTAGGGTTGTAATACTCTACGATCTTTACTGTAGGGTCGTCTGCTGCCTGGAATATCCACATAGGCATACCTCTGAGAGCTTCAACCTTTGCCGGGTCTGCGCCTGCCGCATCCGGAGCTATTGCAGCAAATACTTCAGGATGCTCGATAGCAAGAGTATATGTTGCGAAGCCGCCTGCCGAAAGGCCTGTCATATAGACTCTGCTTCTGTCTACCGAATACTCATCCATGACCTTAAGAAGAAGATTATAGGCAGCATCGAGATACTTCATCGGTGCAAATGCGTTTTCAGCCTGACCTGCTCTGTAAGCCATGAGCGTAGTCCAGTTCTCTATATTGGCATCTGCGACCTTGCACTGAGGTGCAAGTACGATGCACTCGTTCTTTCCTGCCTCTGAATCCTTAGCCCAAACTGTTGCCATCTGGTATCTCTTCAGAACCATATCCACAGACTGTGTTCTCTGACCGGATCCGTGAAGCGCAAATACGATAGGATACTTCTTGTTAGGATCGTAGTTTGTCGGAACATAAAGCTCATACGGCATTACAACACCGGTTGCCGCATCAACATATTCGCCAGGTGTAAACAGATTGTAAACAGCTGTATCGCAGTCTCTTACAACATTCACCGTATAGGTTGTGGTCATGCCGTTCTTGGAGGCCGTAACAGTGATCGGCGTCTCAAGCACAATATCATAATTAGGATAGCTTCCGTCGATAGCTACGATCTTGCTCTTGCCGGACTCGATTTCCTCTCCGTTGACAGCTATTACTGTTCCCTCAGGTGCCATGGCTGTGACCTTAACTCCGTAGCAGTCGCTCTGAACATTGTAAGTGTAGTCTGTAACTGACGGAACGAAGGAAATGTTCTTTCCGTCCTGAACAGCTGTAAGAACAGAAAGACCTGTAAGAATAGGAGCTCCGGTGTCAGCAAACGCGGTCTGTGTCATTCCCAGCAGAAATGCCGCTGTCATAACAAGCGCGACCAGCTTTTTTAGTTTCTTCATTGAAATTGTCCCCCTTTCGATAATCACGCGCAGTGCACTAAGAGAACTGCACATTGCCTAAAGCCAAAGGCTTCACGGTTAAGTCACTGCCGTTTCCTTTAAAATGCAGCGATGCATTAATAATATCAGAATTTTCCGTCAGATTAAATAAAAAAAACAATTGAGCGTGTATGTTTTTTGTATGTACACGCTCAATTATCAACAGTGCGTTTATAAAACGACTTGTACGGTTCTGATATCGTAATACCTGAAGCAGTCTACAGTTCTCTTTGTAATCCGCTCCCCGCAGACAGCAGCCGGTACTGCAGGCGGACATGACACCTCCGACACCGCCAGTATTCTGCCCTCCGACTCTGCCGCAGATATGATCTCGCTTTCTGACAGCATAGCCTCTCCGGGAGACATCACATACTGACCCCGCTCCGGCACCGGCGGTTTTGGAAAAAACAGAGATCTCTTCGGAATCCTTTCCAGAGTTCTCTCCAGCTTTTCAAAATCATCCGGGCTGTTGAAGGGGGACGGCATCAGAACCAGATATCCGGGATCCGCAAACTCACATTCTATTCCGTTTCTGCGAAGCTGCTCCGCCAGCTCGTCTCCCCTGTATCCGTAGGCATTCGCATCAATGGTGAGCTTCATAGGCTCGCAGCCCGCAAATCGATAGCCTCTCCGACTCAGCCTGTTTCTGATCCCGCATATCCTTTCAACAGTATCCTTTACAGTATTTCCGAAGCCTTCCTCCGCCAGACGATTGAAATTATCCAGTGACTGCAGGATAAGATACGAAGGACTTGTGGATGCAAAGACAGACATGGCACTGTCTGCCTTTTCCGCAAAGTACTCCGGAGCCTGTCCGGAAATATGCAGGTACGCCCCTCCGGTAAGAACCGGCAGAGTCTTATGGGCGGAATCACAGCACATATCAGCCCCGCATTCGATAGGATGCATTCCCTTTCCTGCGAACTTCAGATAAGCTCCGTGTGCATTATCGACCAGCAGCAGGCAGCCGTGCCTTCTGCATATCTCAGATATTGCCTTGATATCAGCTATATTGCCCAGATAATCGGGACTGGTTATATAGACAGCGTCCGGATGCTTCCCGGAAACCGTCCTGTCGATCTCATCAGGTGTCAGGATACACGATACAAGCCCGGGAGTATCTGAATACATCCACTCAATATCTATATTCATTAATGCGGACGCGGTAATAAAGGTCTTATGGACATTTCTTGCAGCCGCTATCAATGGTCTCCTTCCCGCTCTCACAGCAGCCGACTTCACAAGCCACAGCATTGCCCTGATGCATAGGGATGAGCCCTCTGCAGAATATACTGTCCTGACTGTTCCAAATACTCTTGCTGCATTTCTTTCGCTTTCCAGTATTATTCCTTCCGGATGATACAGCTCGTCCGCACCCTTGATCTCGGTAATATCAAGAGCTTCGAGGCTCTCGCTGCCTGAAACAGCCGCTCCCTTATGCCCCGGCATGTGCATTCTGATCGTCCCTGACCTCGAATATCCTTTCGCAAATTCACAGACGGGGGCATAGGACTCCGCGAACAGCTCTGCTTCGGACAGGGTTTTCATTTCTTCCATCACTTCAGCCCTTCAAGCCTTTTCTTCGCCTCAATGTAGATCGCGCATTCCATGCGCTTTCTGAACAGCCTGCAGCCGTTTTCATATATTCCTGTTATGCTTCCTGTCGCATGAAAGGCGTTTGCTGCACAGCCTCCTGAGCAGTAGAGCTTTGCCCAGCAGTCGGCGCATTCCGGATGCGCATATACATTGCAGTTCTTAAATTCCGACTGAACAGCGGAATTATCGATCCCGTTCCAGATGTCTCCGAGCCTGAAATGCTCATCTCCCACGAACTGATGACACGGATAGAGATCTCCCCACGGTGTTACGGCCATATACTCTGTTCCGGATCCGCATCCCGAGATGCGCTTGTAGATGCACGGTCCTCCGGAAAGGTCTATCATATAGTGGTAAAATGTGAACGGTCTTCCTTCTCTTTCTCTCCTAAGCATCAGCTCGGCAAGCTGCTCATACTGCTCCGTCACCACAGCCAGATCCTCATCGGTAAGTGCCGAAGGATCATCCGGTGCGCATACCACAGGCTCCATGCTCAGCTCAGTAAAGCCAAGCTCCAGCATTTTCTCTATGTCCTTCAGAAAATCCGGATTTGCATGGGTAAAGGTACCGCGCATATAATAATTCCTTCCTCCGCGGGCACTGACCAGCTGCTGAAAGTTCGGAACTATCCTTTCCCAGCTGCCGTTTCCGGCGTAGTCTACGCGGAAACGATCGTGGATCTCTTTTCTGCCGTCCAGGCTAAGAACCACATTGCTCATCTCACGGTTGGCGAAATCAATGACATCCTCATCTATAAGCATCCCGTTTGTGGTAAGCGTAAATCTGAAGTTCTTGCCTTTTTCCTTTTCAATGCTTCTGGCATAGGCAACCAGCTGCTTTACCACATCAAAATTCATAAGCGGCTCTCCGCCGAAGAAATCCACCTCCAGATTGTGTCTGGTTCCGGAGTTTTCTACCAGAAAATCCAGCGCACGCTTTCCTGTTTCGAAACTCATCACCGCCCTGTCGCCGGAATACCTTCCCTGACTTGCAAAGCAGTAGGAGCAGTTCAGATTACAGGTGTGAGCAACATGAAGGCAAAGAGCCTTGACAACTCCGGATGTACGTTCCTTCAGCACTCCCGCAGCCTCTTCAAAAACATCCTCTGAGAAGAGCTTTCCCGTGTCCTTCAGTTCTGCTATCTGCTCATAGCATTCTTCGAGCTCCTCCTTAGTGATCTCCGGATCATCTGCATATTTTACAAGCAGCCCGCCGATGAGTTCCTCTTTTCCCTTCTCCTGAAATGCTTCAATAATATCAAAGGCGGCATCATCCACAATATGTATCGAGCCTGAAAAGGTATCCGTCACAATATTAAGACCGCCCTGCTTATAGCAATGTACCATATATTTTTCCTTTCACCGTCCCTGACAACCCGGGATAATCCGATATTCAAACGCTCCCTCTTTCAACTGAAAAATGCCGCCCAAATAGGCGGCATCTGCACAAGTTTCCTGAAAATTACTGCTGAGCCTCTGCGTTCTCACACTTCTGGTTAGCAATACCGCAGCTTGTCTTGCAGGCTGACTGGCATGATGTCTGGCACTCGCCGCATCCACCGTTCTTTGCGCTCTCACAAAGGTTGCGTGTCTCTAATGTCTGTATATGCTTCATATCATTTTCCTCCGGGTAGAATCTTTCTTTTTTTATCCCGATAATTCTATCATGGCTCAAAAAAGAAGTCAATCAGCATGGGTCATATCCTTTAATAATATATTGACAATAACTGCATGATCAGTTTTTTCTGTTCGTGTTATTCTCCGTCCCTGCAAAAGCTGTTTTCAGTATCTTTTAAAACCGTTTAAAAATATTCAATGCACTTTTTTTCTTCTCATGGGGTATATTATGCACGGTATACAGGCATTATGAAAGTGCCTGAAAGATGTGTAATACTTGTTTTCAAGGAGGAAAATAATGATTTTTTACAATATCAAGGATATTGAAGGATTTATGAATGCCGTCAATGACTGTGAGGGAAAGGTTGAACTTCTTACAGATCAGGGGGATGTTCTCAATCTCAAGTCCAGCTTATGCAAATATGTTGCTCTTGCAAAGCTTGTCGGTGCGCAGAGCGAGATTAAGGATATAAAGGTTAATGTTGAAAATCCGAATGATGTATGGAAAATTATCAATTACCTTTCAACTGAAAAGTGATAATGATACCGCCATATATAGTTTTTTACCCTTTTTATTTCAACTCATTTCAATAATCATAATGAAACATCTTTTTAAAACACGGCTTCAGTAATCAGGCCGTGTTTTTAGTATTGCTTGAAACCGCTTTGATTA
>JAQXPY010000148.1 GCA_029100885.1 Clostridiales bacterium
GGTATCAGCATCACCGATATCGACAGACGCAAGGACTATATGCCTATCACTATCCGATCCAAGATGGAGGATCTTATAGATCTCGCAATGCAGCAGAATTTCGTTCCTGTATGTGATGACAACGGAAGCTTTATCGGGATAGTCACAAGGCAGGAGATCATAAAGTATTATTACAATCTCACAAAAAGCAGCTGATTTTTAAAACCCTCCGAGGCATATCCTAATGTCCGGAGGGTTTTTATTGTGACAAGGAGTATACGTAAAAGCCCACAATGTCCTGTTTTGGACTAAAGCGTATTCATCAACGTACACGGGTTCCGGTTTTGTGGTGAGAAAAATCCATCAAAGTACAAAGTTTTTGATTTTTTCTGTCGTTTCTGACCGGATTGTGTTTTTTTTCGTACTGAAATTATTTTTATGGACAAAAACTTACCTGAGACCTTACAATTCTGTCCGTAGCAAATATTATCCAACCCGGAACGGGTTGAACAGATAAGAACGGAGAGACCCAAAATGAATAATGATGTTAACAGCAAAGCCTATCCTTGCGACATTCCGGACAACTCAAAGAGATATCCGTGCGATACAGAAGGGAAGGCTTTTTCTTATGCAGGCACAGGAAACGGTTATAATGCATCCTATAACAATTCTGATGCGTCAGATGACAATGATATGCCTGTAAGAAAAGGCAAAGGCCGCAGAGGCGAAAATGCGGCTGCATCTGTTGTTGTTCATTCAGGAAAAAAGCCTGAAAGAAGAAACGACGGCGGCAGACTGCCCGATAGGGACAGCAGGGATTCAAGAGACTTCGGACGGGATGGCAGAGACGGACGCAGACGTTTTGACCGGGACGACAGAAGCGGCAGAGGCTTCGGCGGTGAAGACAGGGGTGAAAGACGTTTCGACCGGGACAGCAGAAGCGGCAGAGGCTTTGGCAGTGAAGGCAGAGGCGAAAGACGCTTCGACCGGGACGACAGAGACAGGCGCGGATACGAGCACGGACATTCCGACAGACAGGATTTCCGCAGGCATAACAAAGGCTCTGAACGTCCGCTTTCACCTGAGGCAGTATTCAGTCATTCATATACGACCAGAGTCGTAAAGACCACCGAAGTAGGTGCTTTTGTTGCGGCTCCGGAAGAGCTTCGCAGCAGCTTCTATTCCGGAAAGCTTCCGGACAGCGGTCTCGTACTCCTTCCTTTTGCCGAGCAGCTCGGCAGACCCCAGAGCGGAGCCGAGGTAAAGGTATTCTTTTATGAAGACAAGGGCGGCAGACTTGCCGCAACAATGCGTTCTCCTATTCTCAAGAACGGAGAGATCGGCATTCTGACAGTTGCAGCCTCAACAAAGATCGGTGTTTTCCTTGACAACGGTGTTCCGAAGCAGATACTGCTTCCGTTCAAGGAGCAGCTTCACACTCCTGAAATAGGCGATGAGGTTCTGGTATGGCTGTATCAGGACAAGTCGGGCAGACAGGCTGCCACCATGCGTGTTTATTCCCACCTTGAAAAGCACAGCCCATACAAGGAGGACGACCGCGTAACAGGCTTTGTGTACGAGGTCAACCCGAAGCTCGGTATATTTGTTGCGGTTGACAACAAGTATTACGGTCTGGTTCCTATCAACGAGACCTTCAGGGAGTACTCCTACGGCGACGAGATCGAAGCCAGAGTAGCCGGAGTGCGCGAAGACGGAAAGCTCAACCTGCTTATCCGTGACAAGCTCTATAAAACCGTTCAGGAGGACGCTGACGTTATCCTGTATGAGCTTAGGCGAAACAATGGCTTCCTGCCTTACGGAGACAGGGCAGATGCATCCTTTATCGAAGAGACCTATGCCATGAGCAAGAACCAGTTTAAGCGCGCTCTCGGACACCTCTACAAAAAGCGCATGGTTGAGCTGGACAGAGAGGCTGATACGGTTCGTCTGCTGTAACAGCAGGCAGTAAGTATAAGGTGCAGAACCGTGAATAAAGATATAATAAAGGGGGAAGCATCGTCTTCCCCTGTCCAAAATAAAAAATATTCCGACTCCTGCGGACATAACTCCGCTTTCTCCAAAGGACACCGAAGAGCCCAGACCGCGTATGATTACAGCGGCTTCAGGCCGAGCAGGATAAATGAGCCTCAGTTCAGTCATCTGAAATACCTGATCTTCTGGCCTGTTTATCTCCTGTCCTTCGCCGCCCTCGAAAGACTTTGGGTACAGCCGTACTACTACCCTGTACACTGCTTTGTCGATGACATCATTCCTTTCTGCGAATGGTTCCTGATCCCCTATGTCCTGTGGTATGCCGAGCTGCTGCTTATCCAGATCTATACGCTGCTTTTTGACATCGATGAGTTTAAGAACTTTATCAGGTTTTTAAGCATTTCCTTCCTGACTACACTGATCATTTACATGATATATCCCAGCTGTCAGGAGCTGCGGCCGGCTTCCTTTGAAAGAAATAACATCCTGACTGAGATCACCGCTCTGCTCTACAGCATTGATACCAATACCAACGTCTGCCCGAGTCTTCATGTGGTGGGAGCTCTCGGAGTCATATTCAGCGCCTTCCGCGCAAAAGGGCTTGATTCCAGGCTCTTTCGGGTGCTTACGGTGCTGTTCACGCTGGCGGTATCCTTATCCACAGTATTTATGAAGCAGCATTCCTTCGTGGATGTAGTGACTGCATTGCCGCTGTCGGCTGCTGTATACCTGATAGTATACCGGCTGCAGCCGCGCCTCAGGACTAGAAACGCGACTCACCGATCACAATAGCCCTTTTGCAGCAGCTCTATAGCAGCCTTTTTGCAGCGGCTCATCATACCGCAAATTGCATTTAATCTGCCTTTTCAGTCGCTGGGCGATCGATTTTCTATGTTATTCGATTCTGTACCGTTCGTTCCTGAGCCGTTAGGTCCCGGACTGTTCGGTTCTTTACTGAACAGTGAAGCTTTTACATACTAAAGAGGAAGCAACCATGCTGCTGAATAACGAATTTTTACATTATTCCTTTTTATACTCAACAAATACAGCATTTGACAATGTTTTCAGGTTTATCATTCGGCTGAAAAAAGCAGTGGATCCGGATGCTCTTACCAAGGCATCTGAGGCAGCTTTTAAAAGATACCCTTATTTCAGAATACGGCTTGTCCGGGAGGGATCCGGATACGACGTCGTTTTCAACGACCGGCCCGTAAAAATTACCCCGTCCCGGAAGCCGCCTGTGCTTGGAACGGAAGAAGCCAACTATCACTATGTTTCACTGGGATACAGCGGCTGTGAAATATACATCGATGTGTATCATTCTCTTACAGACGCATCAGGCATCACGCCCTTTGCCAAGACATTACTGTATTACTATCATCTTGAGACCACCGGCCGGTGCCCTGAAAAGAATGACATCAAAACTCTTTCCGATCCTCTGTCTCCCGAGGAGGCAGCCGACCCCACAGCCAATATCCATGACTATCCCGAAGAGCCTGACTATAAATACCATGAGATCAGGGCCTTCAATCTTGGGGAGCATGACCTGTCAGCCGGGAATGAACGCAGGGTATTTTTCCTCAGAATACCCGAAGAAGCCTTCATGTCCTATATAAGATCCCGCGGAGGCAGCGTCAACACCACTATAGCGTCATTGTTTTCCAAGGCTGTAGGCAGCGTCATTGAAACGGACTCTGACCCTGCTCTGACGGCGGAGGGCAGACCTGTAGTTGCCGGCATTGCCATGAGCACCAAAAGGATCATCGGCGCTGAACAAAGCTACGCCAATATGGTCGCCCTCGCAAATATCGAATTTGACGGCTGTCTGACACGCCGGAGTATGGAAGAACTGAATGCGGAAGGCCGGAGACAGCTGGAGGAACAGACAAAGAAACAGAACATCCTGTATTCTCTGAAGAGCAGACCGAATCTTGTGGCGTATCTCAACAGCCTGCCTGATGATGACTCCAGAAAAGATGTCTACTACAGAATGATACTTAGAATGAAGGCCAGGGACAGCTTCTTCGTCAGCTACCTCGGAAAGCAGGACTGGAGCTCCCTTGAGGAGGATATCGATTCCATCTTTGTTCTTTCCGAAGCAGACAATCACAGCATGGAAATCAACCTCTATGCTGTGAGCGGCAATTTCTGTATCGCCATGGCGCAGAATTTCGGGATGACAGACTATATGGACAGCTTTCTCTCCCTTCTTTCCGCGGAAGGACTGCCGTTCACCGTGGAGGGTCCGGAGGAATTGCTTCTCCCGTCCGTCAGAACTACAGAGATATTCCGATAACACTATTAATGCTCCCACCGGGAATTTCAGAGATATTCCGATAACATTATTAATGCTTCATCCGGGAATTTCATAGATTTTCCGGTAACATAAATGCTCCCTCCGGACATTTCAGGGGTCTTCCTGATATCCCGAAGGGAGCATTTTTTTTGGAGATAGATAAAAAGCAATGCTGTTTTAAATGATTCCGTTTTTCTTCAATTCAGCTATCTCTTCGTCTGACAATCCAAGGTTTTCCTTAAGTATTTCATTGGTATGCTGTCCCAGCATTGGGGCCGGTCTCTCCGGAGCATCCTCACAGCCGTGCATCTTGATAGGCGTTCCCGGAACTGTAATGGTCTCTCCGAGGAACGGATCGTCGATCTCCCAGAGCATATTTCTCTGTTTGATAGTCTCCATTTCGCAAAGATCCTTCACATTCTGTATCCTTCCGAAAGGAATACCTGCTCCGACTATAGCCTCCTCCAGCTCATCCAGAGTGTGCTGAACCGACCACGCTTCAATTATAGGCTTAAGCTGTGTGTTATGATTTGCAACTCTGTCTGAATTCGTTACGAATCTCGGATCCTCTGCCAGCTCCGGCTGACCCATAACCTCGCAGAAGCTCCTGAAGAACTTATCGCTGCCGCAGGCAAGAATAAACATTCCGTCCTTTGCCTTGAAGGAATCAAACGGGGAAATGGAAAGATCCGCATTGCCGTTTGGCTTTGACACATTTCCTCCGTAGGTATACTCCACGACAGCACTGTCAAGGATGGAGAATATCGTATCCAGCATGCTGACATCTATTCGGCGTCCCATGCCGGTTCTTTCTCTCTGGAAGAGCGCCATAGCGATGGCTGCTGACATATATGTTCCCGAGAAGCTGTCGCCGATGGCCGGTCCGACCTTGGTATACTGATCCCCGAAGCCTGTGATGCTCATGATTCCGCCCATGGCCTGAGCAACAGGATCGTAGCATGGTCTTGATGCCAGCTCTCCCTCCAGGCCAAAGCCCGTTATCTGTGCATAAATAAGCTTAGGATTGATCTCCTTCAGTACATCATAGCCAACTCCGAGCTTTTCCATGGTGCCTACACGGAAATTTTCAACGAGAACATCTGCCTTTGCCACCAGCTTCTTGAAAAGCTCCTTTCCCTCCTCTGACTTAAGATTCAGGGACAGGCCGAACTTGTTTCTGTTGATATAGCTGAAATATCCGCTCTTTCCGTTCTTAACAGGAGCCCAGGTCCTTGACTGGTCTCCCTTGCCCGGCACCTCCAGCTTGATCACCGTCGCTCCCATATCCGCCATATGCATGGTGCAGAAGGGTCCGGCATAGGCCTGGCTGAGATCCAGT
The DNA here is from genome assembly GCA_029100885.1 of Clostridiales bacterium. Taxonomy (GTDB): domain Bacteria; phylum Bacillota; class Clostridia; order Lachnospirales; family Lachnospiraceae; genus Avilachnospira. The sequence continues at coordinate 5,607 of JAQXPY010000148.1, forward strand.
ACCACAACACCGCTCAGCGGCTTCTCTGTAATATCGTGTGTAATTTTTTCACTCATAATATAGTTTTACTCCCTGTTGATGTATCAGAACCTGCAGTTCTCCACCAGCATGGCGATGCCCTGTCCGCCTCCGATGCACATGGTGACAAGACCGTATTTACCGCTCTGATCCCTGAGCTGATCCAGAGCCTTGATAGTGAGTATAGCTCCGGTTCCGCCCATAGGATGTCCGAGAGCAATAGCACCGCCGTTTACATTGACCTTGTTCATATCAAATCCCAGATCTCTGCAGCTAGGAACCGCCTGTGCGGCAAAGGCCTCATTGATCTCGATGAAATCAATGTCCTTCAGTTCCAGTCCGGTCTTCTTAAGCAGCTTCGGAACTGCCGCCATAGGTCCCATTCCCATAAAATGCGGGTGTACTCCGGCAACCGCGTAGCCGGTCACCTTTCCGATAGCCTTAAGTCCGAGACTGTCTGCCATACTCTTTTCCATCAGCACCAGCGCTGCAGCGCCATCGCAAAGCGGCGAGCTGTTTCCTGCAGTCACAAGGTCTCCCCTGTATGCCACCGGCTTCAGCTTTGCCAGTGACTCCATTGTCGTCTGAGGTCTGATGGTCTCATCCTTCTTTACAACTAAAGGCTCGCCTTTTTTCTGCGGAACGCTGATCTCGATCACGCTCTCATCAAAGAAGCCCCGCTTCCATGCAGCCTCTGCCAGCTCATGAGATCTAAGCGCGAACTCGTCGCATTCCGTTCTGGACATGCCGAACTTCTCTCCCACATTCTGAGCAGTGTCAACCATAGGACACTCTCCGATCTCATCGGTAACTGACGGCGGATCATAAAACATATCAGGGCACGGCACCTGAAAAGCCCTCTTAGGCTTGGTCATGATCCATGGTCTTGTGGAATCGCTCTCAACTCCGCCGCAGACAGCCACGTCATAAAAGCCGGTCTGAACAGCCATGGTTCCGAAAGCTACTGCATTTGCACCGGAACCGCACTCACGATCCACCTTGATCGCCGGAACATGCATCGGCAGTCCTGCTGCCAGAGCCGACGCCCTCGCAATATTCTGCCAGTCGTTGTTCAGAATGTTTCCGTAGATCACGTCATCTATAATGTCAGGATCGATCCCTGCCCTCTTTACGCTTTCCTTTATGGCAATTGCGCCGAGATCCGCAGCGGTAATCGAGGATAAGCCTCCTCCTACCCTTCCGACCGGTGTTCTTGCCATCGAAACGATCACACATTCTCTCATTTTCATTAAATCCTTCCAAATTTTGGCAGCATTATGCCCGCCGCAGCCTGAAACACTTGTTTTCGCGTGATCCGGCTGCGGCAGAGCCTGCGTTATTAATGCTGAAATCAAATATTATAAGGGGTAGTTTGAACGGACGATCAGATGGCCTTGATATGGTTCTCCATAACGCCTACATGCTCGATATATGACTTAAGGACCTTTCCGTCATAGGAACGAAGGTCGGCATTATCGAACTCCTTCTCGTTGTAGGAGATTACTGTACCGCAGGATACGAGATCGCCTGCCTTAAGGGTGTGCGCCTGGCTAAGGTAAGGTACCATGTAATCAACTCTGAAGAGCATCTCGTCTGTTGTTCCGTCCTGCATCATCTTGCCGTCAAGATATGCCTGCATCTTCTGGTTGAACGCATCGTCGATGGAAAGCTCATCCACTGTTACAAGCCATGGTCCCATAGGTGAGAAGGTATCGAAGCACTTGTAGCGGCCAGGATACATTACCTTCTCCTTCTTGCCCTCGCCGTTTACCATCAGCAGCCACTCGCGATCCATTCTGAGGGTAAATGCAGTGATATCGTTGTGCATCGTAAAGCCGTATACATAATCGCGTGCCTTCTCTTCAGGAACGAACTTGCCCTGCTTGCCGATAACGAATACCATCTCGACCTCTGTTCCGACGATACCGATATCAGGAATCTCAATATCATCATATGCGCCGCAGAGGCAGGTATTGTACTTGCTGAAGTAAAGCGGATGATGCGGTCCCTCAGGCTTGATGCAGCGCTCGAACTCAAACTTGTTGTTGATGGCCATGGAGAAGATCTTCTCAGGATTCGGAACCGGAGCACGGAAATGGATCTCATCGCAGTTATACAGGATGCGCTGATCCTCAGGACCCTTTGCCTCAGGATTCTTCTCAACATATTCCATAGCCTTGCGGAGCTCATCCTTTCCCTTCTCTCCGCACTCAATAAACTTTACCATGTCGGCAGGAACCATAACATCAGCAAGTCCCTGAGCATTCACAAAGCCCGTGGACTCCATATATGACGCATAGGCATAGTTGCAGTCTGCCACCTGTCCGTTTGGCATAAGCACTCCGATACGATTGATCTTTCCAACATTAAAGCTGCATAACTTCATTATTAACCTCCTGAATAAGAATAGTTGTGTAATACTGTTTTATAAAATATATTATTATCGATTATTCTGTATTGTTCCCGAAGCTCATCCCGGAGCATCGGGAGCTTAAGTATCTGCCGGATTCACCGGCACCGTCAGTCATGCCGAATCAGTCGTCGTGCTAATTCGGTGATATCGGTCATTGTGAATCAATCAAGCTCATTCAGTGACATCAGCCAACCCGGATTTGTCACGCACATCCTGCGTACCTGCTCCGGTGTTGCTCCGAATCTGGTCTGAAGATACTGTGTAAAGTGAAGCAGTCCCTCCACAGGCTCGATGTTGCCATTCTGTCCGTAATCCGATGAAACTATGAGTCTGTCGGATGGAATATTATCTATCATCCACTGAACCAGCTCCGGATCTCCGTCTCCGAAGGAGGAGACCTCATCCACATCGCAGGCGTTTATCTCCAGGAATGCGCCGAGCGATGCCCACTCCTTCATCTGTTCCTTTGAAGCATCTATCAGACAGAACGGATGGTTTACGAGGATCCTGCGGATTCCCTTCTTTACTGCCGTCTTAACAAGCACATCTATCTCCTCGGGGGATCCGTGTCCTGTTGCCAGCACTACCTCCGGTTTCTTTGCGAGATAATCCAGTACCGCCTCGACCTCAGGCAGCAGATCACCGTTCTCGTCCAGATAATATATCGGCTTCTCCTGAACGCTTTCCTTTCCGCCTCCTACAAAGGTCTTTCCCTCATACATCCTCTGATGGTGCTTAGCCGATACAGTAGGCATGCAGACGATCTTCACATTCATTCCGCAGGCAGCATCCACGGCCTTGAGATTGATTCCGCCCTGAGCATTGTTCAGACAGATCTCTCCGAATATCCTGGTCTCACTGTCCTCTCCGGCATGCTTCTGCACCACTTCTGCCTCCATCATAGTCGGGAAATAGTGGTCCTTGATTATGACCGCTCTGTAGCCTGCCTCTTCGGCATTCTTAAACACCTCCCAGGCATCCACGGCTCTCTTTGAGATAGACGGACCCGCATGGATATGCAAATCGCATATACCCTTAAATTCTGTTTCGTAACTCATTTTTCCTCCTGATCATGCCGGACCGTACAGCAGGTTCGGTAAAAATGTTGTGATTACAGGCGTATACGCCAAAATAAGTGTTCCTATCAGGCCCGCCGCCACAAAAGGCCATATCGCCTTGTTCAGCCGTACCAGATCTATTCTTGACACCTTCGATGTCGTAAAGAGCAGCATGCCCACAGGAGGCGTTGCCAATGCGATAGTCAGCATAATAATGACTATCAGTCCAAAATGTATCGGATCATATCCTACTGCCTCTGCCAAAGGAGCAAGGACAGGAACAAGAATCAGCTCTGCAGCAAACGCTTCCATTACACATCCGACAGCAAAAAGCATAAGAATTATCAGAAGCATTATCAGATAAGGGTTGCTTGTGATTCCAAGTATTCCGTTGACAAGCTTTTCAGGTATATTGTCATAGGACAATGTCCATGAAAGAATATTTCCCGCTGATATGATCAGCATTATTCCAGCTGTAACCAGCCCGCTTTCCGCAAATATCTTCGGAAGATCCTTGATATGCAGCTTTCTGTATGCAAAGCCGAGAATCGTGGCTGCAGCGCATGCAATCGCTCCTGATTCTGTCGGTGTAAATACACCTCCCATTACACCGCCGACAATAATTACCGGAACCATCAGTGACGGAATTCCATGAATCAATGCCTTGAAAGCATCCTTTGGAGAAAAATGCTCTCTGTATTTTGGATAGTTTCTCTTTTTTGCAGTGATGTAAACGACCACCATGAAGCATAATCCGAGAAAGATTCCAGGAAATATTCCGGCAACAAACATTCTTCTTACTGACACTCCGGCAAGCACGGAATAGATTACAAAGTCTATGCTTGGCGGAATAATACATCCCAGTATTCCTGAGCTTGCCACCACACTCCCCGCAAAATCATCATCATATCCGCTGGATACCATAGCCGGTATCATGATCGAACAGAGAATGACCGCAACTGCATTTGCAGATCCGAGAATAGCTGCCAGAACCATTCCAACCAGTATTACCGCATAGCCGAGTCCGCCTCTCTTGTGTCCGATAAACTCCTGTGCCACATCAACTATTCTCTGTGTCACTCCGCCGGCATTCATCAGTTTTCCTGCCGCGATGAAGAACGCTATGCAGGTGTAGCTGAATGTGTTGATGCCGTAAAACATTTTCTGTGATACTATATCCGCTATTCCGGGATACCCAAAGGACACCATATGTGTGATGCCGGTAAGTGCCATAACAAATGCGATCGGGAATCCTGCAATCAGAGTTAAAACGAATATAAAAATCGGTAACAGAGTCATTTCCTTATCCCTCATTTAAATTCTTTAACGGCTCCCCGGTCTTTATTGCATTTATAAGATCCGGTATGTTTTCAATGGAAAACAGCAGCATCAGGAAAAAGCCTATCGGGACACTGGAAAACGGAACAAACATCGAAAAACCGAGTGTCGTCGATTTTCTCTTCATCAATGAAGGTGACAGTCCGTATCTCAGGCTTGAGTATGCAATATAGACTATGAGCGCCATGCATATGATATGAACTATCAGTTCAAGGGTACTCCTGTACTTCTTAGGCAGCATTCCAGTGAACAAATTAAGAAGAACAAGATCATAATGCCTGTAGCTGACCGCAGCTCCGAGAAATGTTACCCATATCAAGGAATAGCTTGATAATTCCTCACACCATCTGAAGGAGCTTCCGATAATGTATCTTTGTACAACGGCACAGACAGTTACACATATCATCAGACATACAAGAAATCCGATGATAACGAGTATGATTCTTTCTATTAAATCTCCAATTCGCTTTATCATTTTCTCTACCACGCCGTCTTTTGATTCAGATCCGGAATCAAAGTCCTCTTACGTATTCCACATAATTCTTAATGTTCTCGTTATCACCGCAGTACTTGTCATAAACAGGCTGGCATGCATCGATGAATCTCTGCTTTTCCTCTTCGGAAATAGTGTTTATCTCAAGTCCGCGCTCCTCGCAAGCTGCAAGACTGTCCTTATCTATCTGCTCACACTTATCCATTGCATAATCCATAGCTTCTGCTGAGCATTCCTCGATAAGAGCCTGATCCTCAGCACTGAGGCTGTTATACCAGTCAAGGTTGAAGGTAAGCGCTGACGGGAATGAATAGAATCCGATAAGGGAAACATATTTAAGCACTTCATCATGGCTGTTTGACACAATGGAGATCAGATTGATTTCCTCTCCGTCGATGACCTTGGACTGAAGCGCAGAATATATCTCTCCATATGCAACAGGAGTAACATCCATCTTTATTTCTGCTGCAACATCTGTAAGCAGTGTGGAAGGAACTATACGCATCTTTATGCCGCTGAGATCCTCCATTGTATTGATCGGTCTTATATTGTTTGCAAAATGTCTCAGACCGATCTCACATACATCCGTGATCTTAAGGCCAAAATCCTCCATATCCTTGTACAAAGCCTTTGCAGCATCACTCTTAAGCGCTGTTCTCTCTGTTTCATAATCCGAATACAGGAAAGGAAGCTGAAGAGCATCCATGATATTTGTATAATCAGAGAATGTGGATGTGGATACGCAGGTTGCCTGAATAGAACCGTTCATTACCTGCTGCACAAGCTCGTCTTCTTCTCCGAGGGTGCTGTTTGTTTTATAATCAACGGTAATTCTTCCGCCGCTGCGCTCCTCCAGAAGCTCATTAAACTTCAATGCCATGATTCCGTCTGTAAGATCATCGTTTCCCGCATGACCCATTACAAACCTTATCTGTTCTCCTCCTGCTTCTGCTGCCGCCTCTTCCTTTGCTGCAGAAGCCTCGGTCTGCGCTGCTGTAGTCGCTGTCTGCGCCGCATCCTTCGTTGTAATGCTGCATCCGCATAATTGTGTCATAACCACTGCTGCAGTAATAAGTACGCTTGCAATTCTTTTCTTCATGATTATTTCCTTCCCTCGCTTACTTAAAATAATTATTATTGTTACACATTTTATATAAGCAATTTATATGCCAGAATTTAAAATATTCACAAAAATAGTGAATTATGTGTAATAATGAATAAAATTCCTTACTATTTATTCTTAATTAAGATACTTTTTTACAATATGATTGGCTCAAGTTTTTGACTATACTATTACTCCCCCTTCTTCATCAATAAATAATACTAATTCTTCTATATTTTGATTCTTTGATTCACTTTCTTGATTCATAGTTTTGATTCAACATTATGTTGCTTTAGTTCACTACTCTGATTAGCAAGTACTGTTTCTCTCTGCTTTAAAACGAGGCAGATCCTTTCGAACCTGCCTCTGACAAATTATATAATCGATATAGAATTAGATTATTGTTTAACCTATCAGATTAGGCAGGAACATTACCACGCCCGGAAGGTATGCGAGTGCAACGGTTACAAATAGAGCAACGCCCACAAACGGCCATATTTCTCTGCAAAGATCAGACAGCTTTATTCCCGTCGTATTTGAGGTTACGAACAAGGTCATTCCTACCGGAGGAGTTGCGAGTCCGATAATAATCATGACGCAGAATATCAGTCCATAATGAACCGGATCCATTCCAACCCCAACAAGCAGCTCATAGAAAACAGGAGTAAAAATTACAAGTGCCGCCGTTGCATCAAGGAAGCATCCGATGATAGTCATAAACACCAATGCAATCAGTATTATTACATGCTTGTTAGTTGTAAGTCCCCTTATAGTAGACACGATCAAAGCCGGAACTCCATCGATAGACATTCCCCAACTGATGATATTTCCAAATGCCATGATCAGAAATACCGCGGATGTGGAAATTGCGGTTTTTACGAACATATTCGGGAGATCCTTTATCTTTAACGAGCGATAGAAGAAGCCCGCAAACAGCGAAGCAAATACCGCTACTGCTCCGGATTCGGTAGGGGTAAAAAACCCTCCCATGATTCCTCCAAGAATAATAACCGGAATCATCAGTGCAGGAAGGGCATTTAAGAACGACTTAAATACAGCCTTAAAATCAAACGCTCCCTCAGCTTTAGGAAAATTTCTCTTCTTGGCATCAAGCGTAATCTTGATAGCGTATCCCCCGCCCAGAAGTATTCCGGGAACAATTCCGGCAATGAATAACGATTTGATGGAAACATTTGCAAGTGTAGCAAAAAGGACAAACGTCGTGCTCGGAGGAATGATAGGACCCAGAATCGCAGATGCTGTACACAAAGCTCCGGTATACGCCTCAGGATATCCATCCTTTTTCATTTCCGGAACCATGACCGCACCCATAATCGTTGCGACCGCATTGGCCTGTCCAAGAATTGCAGCAAGTACCATTGAAACAAGTACGCATACATATGCCAGACCGCCTCTTACATGGCCCACCAGATCTCTCATAAATCCTATAAGTCTTTGTGTAACGCCGCCGCCATTCATTATCTCGCCAGTCATAATAAAAAACGGAACACATGTGAGACTTACACGGTTGACACCGTCAAACAACTTGGTCGCTATAACAGTAAAGTATCTGAATCCATCGGCCATAAACAGCTCTGTAACACCGGACAACCCCAGCACGAACGCAATAGGCATGCCTATTACGAGAGAGAACGCCAAAACGATCACTGTCATTAACATTTTACTTCACCGCCCTTTCCCATAAGCTTTTTAACTGCCTTGATTAAAGTATCCACACAAAACAGCTCCATCATGGAAAATCCAACCGGCATAGGAAGATAAGCCCAAACCATAGACACCTTAAAGCCTGTGCCCTTCGCTCTCAGAACGCTTGGGGATGCTAATGCTTTTGCAGAATAGTAAATAAGAACCGCAAGAAATACAAGTACAATGGCATATGCTATTACTCTGAACAGATCTTGAACTTTCTCGCTGACATTACTTGTAACAAGATCAAAGATAACCAGCTTGTTCTTGCGAAACGCTGCCGCACCTCCAAGAAAGGTGACCCACATGATCAGGAATCTAATACATTCATCTGCCCACATAAATGACTTTCCGAAACAGTATCTGCGGATAACCTCAATGAATGTTACGGTTACCATAAACAGCAGAATTCCTGTAACCAGCCATTTGATGACATCTGCTATGAAATCCAAAATCTTTTCAAAAGCTTTCATGGTTTTCCCTTTGTATTTATTACTTAATTGTTAATGCTCCGGATCGGGATCCGACAAGATCAAGTCGGAGCCCGACCCTCAATTGTTTTATAAACCAACAATCCTGTTAAAAACTTACTCCAGCTTAAGTGCTGCCTCTACGAATGCAGCAACAAGAGGATCCTTGTCTGTATATGTCTTGTAGAGCTCCTGAGTGATAGCTCTGAACGGCTCCTTATCTTCAATCACATTGATAACAACACCGTTTTCCTCACATGCCTTACGTGCCGCATTTTCATACTCTACAATATACTCCTCGAAGCACTTCTTCTCAGCCTCTGCAAACACTTCACTGATAAGCTGCTGATCCTCTGCGCTGAGAGACTGCCAGAACTTCTCACTGAATGTAACAACGGACGGGAACGGATACATGCCGATCTCGGAAACATTAGTGATAACTTCATAATGCTTCTGGTTGTTGATAGTGGAATAGTTTACTTCCTCCGAATCAATGATCTTATTCTGAAGCGATGTATATATCTCGTTATAAGCAATAGTTGTAGGGCTTGCTCCAAGAAGTGCCATCGCATCTGCAGTAACGGTTCCCGGCACAACTCTCATCTTAAGTCCCTTAAGATCCTCAGGAGTGTTGATTTCCTTCCCTACTGTTGCAAAGTGGCGGATACCCGACTCTCCAAGTCCCATAATACGAAGTCCAAGGTCTGATGCGATCTGTTCCTTGATGGCATCCATCTCCGGGCTGGTGAACATAGCATACTCTTTCTCGTATGAGTCAATAAGGAACGGCAGCTGGATTCCGTCTAAGAGCGGAGTATATTTTCCATATACGGATGTTCCGGTTCCCACAACATCCAGAACTCCATCCATTGCCTGAGTCAGCAGAGACTCATCGTTTCCAAGCTGCGAATCATTAAGAGATTCGAAAACAAGATGTCCGTTGGATCTTTTCTCTATTTCTTCCCATGCCCATGTCCACGCATCATTTCCGGCAAGTCCCTTTGATCCGGTAGAGCCTACAGTTATCTTGAGAACCTCTGCAGGTGCCTCTGATTTAGCCTCTTCTGTCGCTTTAGTCTCTGCCGCCGCCTGTGTGGCTGCTGTTGTTTCCGGTGACGATGCAGATGACGATCCGCATCCGGACAAAGCTGTTGCAGACAAAGCTGCTGCCAATAACAAAGCAATACTTTTCTTCATGTTCCTTCCTTTCCTAATCAGTATTATCTGATTAATAAAAAAACTATCTGAACCAAACATCGCCGCTGCTAAATTCGGTTCGCTGCTTATTTCTTACAACGGTATCATCCATAGTCTTTGATTCTTCTGTTTTCCTCATCAAAAACAGGATTTTCCGCCCACATATGTCGCCTCAACTCTTATATTCCTAATTTCCTGAGGCTCGGTCTCAAATATATTCTTATCTGTCACAATAAAGTCCGCCAGTTTTCCTTCCTCCAGTGTACCTTTAAGGTTCTCCTCATAATTAGAATACGATCCGTTTACCGTAAACATCTTGACCGCATCATATACACTGATGCATTCCTGCGGATTCACCGTAACTTTTCCATCCTCGGATCGCCTTGTGACCGCAGCCTGAATTCCGGCAAATGGATTCATATCTGAAAGCGGACCGTCAGTTCCCCCTGATACGATTAATCCTGCATCTAAAAATGATTTGATCGAGTGATAGTATTGATTCAGCTCGCCAAGTTTTTCTTCTCCATGTAACGTATTAGGTGCTTGAATAAAAATCGGCTGCTTCAGCACGACCACCGGAAGCTTCTTAAGCTCTTCAATTTGATCCGGTCTTGCAACAGCACAATGTATAAGTTCAAATCTGTTATTTCTTTCCGGATCCATTATCTGTTTTATCAGCCTTATCACATAATCCAAGGCAGCATCCCCGATAATATGTATACAGACATTGTTTCCAAGCTTATATGCTTTTGTGATTTTTTCTGTGAGTATTTCTTCTTTCTCCGTAAGATATCCGTAAGTCCCCGGTCTGTCCCTGTACTCCTGAGAAATAAACGCAGTATCTTCTGCAATGGCTCCATCCGCTAAAAATTTGACCGGACCGATCTTCAGCATGTTGTTGCCCATTCCACTGATTATCTTCATTCTGTTCTCATAAAAACCATTCCAGCACATATTGATCCTGAGCGGCAGTTTATTATTCTTTTCAAGTTGAATAAAATAATCAGCCCTGAGAAGCTGCGAAGGTCTGTTGCCGAATATCGAATGTAAAGTGGTGTAGCCCAGTTTTGTGTGATTTCTAAGAAATACCTCTATTGCTTCCCGACACTCATTGTCATCAGAATAAAGCGGCGGACAAAAAGAAAGAAGTTTCTTAACTATAGTCAGCTCGTGAAAAATACCGGTAGGCTCATTTTTTTCATTAAAATCCACAACCTCTCCTGATTCACAAACATAGCTCGAGTCAATACCTGTAACCTCAAGCAGCCTGCTGTTTCCAAGAATTGTGTGTCCGTCAAATGAGGTAATATAGATAGGAATATTCCTGCTGACCTTATCCAGTTCCCATCTGTCAGGATATCTGCCCTCCTTTAGCTTCTTCGATGATATTCCTCTTCCTATAAGCCACTTGTCAGATTTAACATGTTTAGCTGCCTCCGAAAGCATTGAAAGAGCTTCCTCAATGCTCTCGGCTGATTTCAGATTTACCTTTCTGGTATCGTCAATCATTTCAGGAATCTGACAATGTGTATCGATAAATCCAGGAAGTACCGTCTTGCCATTAAGATCAACAACCTCCCTCGCATCATATCTGCAGATCTCATCATTGGTTCCTGTCAGAACGATCCTACCGTTATGAACGATCATAGCCTGAAACCTGTGATCCGGTTTTATCATTGAATATATATTTCCATTAATAAACGCTTTATCAAATATCAGCATCTCAGCCCTCGTTATTAGTTTCATGAACATATCTGTAATTAAGCAAATTCTATGCCAGTTTTTGTTTTTCACTCAACTTGGATATGATTCTACCAGATATTTGTAGTATTTTATAAATTTCGCTAAACACTTTATATAATTTCTACTAAATCATATTTTGTTTTTGTCCTGAATTTGCAGATATTCGACTTCAACTAATTCGATTTGATTCACCGAATTTGATTCACCGAATTTGATTCACTTTGCATGCATTTTGATGCATCATATTCATGATAATACCATTTTCATCCGCTCTTTCAGACTATATTGAATACCCCAACGATAATAGGCATACTGATGACTGATAGAAGCGTGCTAAGACACACCAGTCGTCCTGCATACACATAATCCAGACCATGCTTTTCGGCAAATATCGCCACATTAGACCCCACCGGAGCCGAAGCTGCAATTAATATTGCAAGATACGCTTCATGCTTAAGCTGAATAAGAGCAGAAGAGATTATCATGATGATTCCTGTCAGCACAGGTATCAGGATAAGCCTGACAGCAGACTGAGAATACAGCTCTTTACAGTTGAATACCGTCTTGAGATCCGCCTGTGCAAGATATGCCCCAAGTATGATCATTGCAACCGGCGCATTCAGTGCTGCAATGCTGCTGATTGCTGTTGATACTATTGACGGAAGAGAAATCTGTGAAAAAAACAGTACTACGCCGATGACCATCGATATCAGTATAGGGTTTTTACTTAAACTCTTCGCCTTTATGCTATCCTTGTTCTCGGTGAATACCATCACTCCGTAAGTCCATTGGAATATATTCAGCAATGCAACAAAGGAAGATACATAAAACACCATTTCCTTCCCGAGCACAGCACTCACAATAGGAATGCCCATGAATCCTGCATTGGAAAATGACACGCCGAAATTAGCTATCTTGTTTCTCCTGAACATAACCGAGCACACGATCATAGCAAGGCACAATGCTGCCAGTGATAGTATGAAAGACACAAAAAAGGCGCTGACAGTCTCTGCATTCTTTTCTACACAATAGGAATTTATAATGGCTGACGGAAGGATCACATATAAAAGCAGTGTTCCGAGTTCCTTACTTCCGTTCTTGCTGAGCATATTCTTTTTAAACAGAATAAATCCAATCCCCATATATATGATCATGATAATAAGCTGTTTAAACATTATCAGTGTTATACTCATTTTTCTCTCCTGCGTTTTCTTAACGCCTATTCTGTTCCGCTTCTGCTGCTCTCTGTCTGATGCTTTCAGTGTCTTATAAAATGAATAAGCAGTTCCGCTGCCGCATAATAAAGCACCGCAAATCGCAGGTTGATCTTAAAGCATATGTCTGCCGGGGACAGCTTCAGATTTCCCGCCAGAGTCAGAATCAGCCCTGCGAACGGAGAAACCATATAAGAAAGACCGCATCCCAGGCTCATAGCCAGTCCCAATTGGAGCGGGCTTACAGGAAGATGCATCCCCATCAGCACAGGTCCTACAACAAGTACTGATATAAACGGATGAATGCCTACCAGTGAAAGGCCTATGATAAGCAAAGGAAGTGCCGGCAGCACCCACATTTCAAAGAATCCCTGATAGTACCCGCATAGATCGATCAGCCTTCTTTCGATTCCGGAATATGATACAGCTGCAGAAAACATTCCCATGGACAGAAAAAATGTATAGAGGTCAACATTATTCGGAAGCTTCTCGTTCCACCAGATTCCGGGCACTATAGATATGAACTTGTTTTTTGTAACAAGAACGACCCATATCAATGCTACTGATACCGATACAACTATCATTCTGCCTGTAGCATTGCTGAATCCAAGCCTTTCCAATGCAGTAATGCCGACTACTATAATAGTCATTACCAAAGCCATTTCCGCTATTTTTCTTCTTCCCGAGAAATCGTTAGCCGCCGGGCATGTTGTTTCCGTGCTGTCTGCATTTATAAATTCATTGTTAAAGCGTATTTTTCCGTACCTTATTATTCCCCATACACATCCCATCGCCAATCCAAGCACAGCCAGCATAAATGCCGGAACAAAATACTGACTCCAGCCCAGTTCAAATACCTGCATACTCATCAGCACCGTGACAGTACCCGGAGCCCACAGAAAAAGTGTACAGTAACCAATGGTGATTGCTTCGGCCGCAAAACGGTTCTCCTTATCAATCCTTCCTTTAATAGCCGGCATTACGGCGCTGAGTATTATTACTACGGATCCAAGGCTCATGACTCCTGCCAGCAGATGGGATAAGAGCAGAAGAATTATGAACAATACAGAAACCTTTTTTATTCCTCTGTTCATATAATTAGACACAGCATTTTCGTAACCGCCCGCCTTGATGGCAATAGACAGCATCTGAACTGCGATCAGTATTATGACAGTCTTCATCATACTATTGATCCCGTCTGCCCAGCTCTTTGCAGGCGCTCCCGATATCAGCAGTATCAAAATCCCGAGCCCGCAGAATATCCATGCCGGAAGCCGAAAGGTCTTTCCCATGTAAGGGAGATTCAATACCAAAACAGCAGCTCCTGCCGAGGCAGTAAAAACATTAAACTGTTTTCCTGTAAAGAGTCCTGCTATATAGATGATGAAGAGCATCATCAAAGCTATATTGCTGATTGTTCTTCTTAAATTCATTACATGATTCTCCGCATTATACGCAAAAAAGACAGTATTAATAAACAGAGTTATTTCCCTTATTTTTCTATACCGGATTGCAATTCCGAAAATCTAAACTTTAAAAAAAGCATATCAGAAATCTGTTATTACAAGCTTTCTTTAATACTGTGCCTCTCCGCCCAGATATGTTTTCTCAACCCTGATATTATGTATCTCGTTTTTCGGAGTATCAAAAATATTTCTGTCCAGAACGATCATGTCTGCAAGCTTTCCCACGTTCAGAGTACCTTTGATATCCTGTTCATGCCCTGCGTAAGCGGCATTCTTTGTAAACATTTCCACCGCCTTATAAATACTGATACATTCCTGAGGATTGACTGTTGTTTTATTATCAAAAGAAACTCTGGTTACCGCTGTTTCTATCGCCATCATTGCCGACATATCCGACAGCGGTCCGTCGGTTCCTCCCGTAACCGTAATTCCGGCATCCATAAAGGATCTGATACTGTGATAATATCTGTTCAGTTCTCCTATCCTTTTCTCACCATCCAATGTAGCCGGAGCCTTTATGAAAATAGGCTGTTTATGCACAATAACAGGGAGTTTTTTCATACGTTCTATCTGATCCGGCCTTGTTACAGCACAATGTATCAGTTCAAAGCTGTTCGTATATTCAGGTCTTGCAATTTTTTCCACAACATCCAGTACAATATCAAGTGCCGCATCTCCGATAATGTGGATACACACATCATTTCCAAGCATGTATGCTTTTGTAACCCGCTTTTCGAATTCCTCAGGTTCCCATACTATACAGCCCTTCCAGTCAGGCTGATCCTTGTATTCCTCTGAAAGATACGCCGTTCTCTCCGACATAGCTCCGTCAATAAAGAACTTAACGGCACCGAGTCTCACCCATTCATTTCCAAAGCCGGAAACCACGTTCATTCCATTCTCATATTCATCGCAGTAACATAGGTTCAGTCTCATTGGAAGACAATGTTCTGCCGCCATTTCCTGATAAAGCCTTGCTCTTCCGAGCATGGAAGGCCATAGACCGAGAATAGTATGCTCTGTCGTATAGCCTAGACGGGAAAGCTCCGTCAGGCATTCTCTTATACTTTGCTTTGCCGTACTGTCATCCGGATAGAGATTCGGGCAAAACCTCAGTATCTTATTACTTATCGCACCCTCTTTGAATATACCGTTCGGCACTCCGTTTTCGTCACGCTCTACGATCTCTCCTTCGGATTCTTTATAATCATCGGTTATCCCGCAAAGCTTCATCAGCGCACTGTTACCCAGACTGCTATGCCCATCAAAGGCCATGATATAGATCGGGATCTTACCGCTTACTGCATCAAGCTCATATCTGTTC
>JAQXPY010000149.1 GCA_029100885.1 Clostridiales bacterium
GTTTCTGCACTCCGGGAAGCCCGGGCAGGCGAGGAACTTTCCGTGAGGTCCGTACTTTATGACCATATTGCGGCCGCATTTATCGCAGACCACATCCGAAACCTCATCCGCCACCTTTATCCTCGTCAGATTCTGTCTGGCATTCTTAACAGCCTCATCGAGACTCGGATAGAACTCGGAGACGACAGATTTCCATTCCCTGCGTCCCTCTGCCACATCATCCAGCTCCTTTTCCATATTTGCGGTAAATTCGGTATCGACAATCACAGGAAAGGCTGTCTTCATAAGCTCGTTAACTGCGATTCCCAGCTCGGTGGCATAAAGATTCTTTTTTTCTCTCGTCACATAATGTCTGGCAAGCAGAGTGATAATAGTCGGGGCATATGTGGATGGTCTTCCTATACCGTCCTCCTCCAGCGCCTTGACCAGTGATGCCTCTGTATAATGTGCAGGAGGCTCGGTAAAATGCTGAATATCCTCCACGCTTTCAAACACTACCCTGTCTCCCTCCTTCAGGAAGCTGAGATCCTGTCTGCTGTCCTCCTCATCCTGATCGTTTTTGTAAACGCAGAGATATCCGTCGAACTTAAGCTTTGAGCCGGAGGCAGTAAATGTATGTCCCTTGCAGACAAGCTTTGCCGAGGTTTGGGCATAGACCGCGGAATTCATACGGCTTGCAATAAATCTCTTCCAGATCATCTGGTACAGTCTGAATTCATCCCTGCCCAGCTTTTCCTTAAGCTGTGCTGGAGATGCATCAATATGAACAGGTCTGATCGCCTCATGAGCATCCTGACTGTTGCCCTTGTTCTTTCCAGCCGCCGAACGATGGGAAACATAATCGCTGCCGTAATTCTCACTGATATATGCCGCTGCTGCTCTGACAGCCTCATCGCTTACTCTTACCGAATCGGTACGAAGATACGTGATATGTCCGTCCTCGTAAAGCTTCTGGGCTATCCTCATGGTCTGCTGGGTGGACAGGTTCAGGGTCTTTGAGGCCTCCTGCTGCATGCTTGAGGTGGTAAAAGGCCACGGAGCATATCTGACTCTCTCCGAATCTCTGACCTCTGTCACATCAATCTCCTGACCCTTGACGTCATTGACAACAGCCATAGCTGCGGCAGCATCATCCAAAGCAGTCTTCCTGCCGTTTTCACCGTAATACAGCGCCTTTACGGATTTTGATCTATTCTTTATGACTGCTTCAACAGTATGGTATTCTTTCGGAACAAAGGCTGCGATCTCGCTCTCTCTGTCGCACACCATCCTGAGGGCAACAGACTGTACTCGACCGGCTGAAAGTCCTCTCTTGATCTTCTCCCACAGAATAGGACTGATCGAATATCCCACTATTCTGTCGATGATCCTTCTTCCCTGCTGAGCATCCACAAGATTCATATCGATGTCCCGCGGAGCCTTGATGGCCTTTGTGACAGCATCCTTTGTGATCTCATTAAATGTGATCCTGTATACCTTCTTGTCTGTCTTATCCAGACCTAAAGCGGTTTTCAGATGCCAGCTGATCGCCTCTCCCTCACGATCCGGGTCGGTCGCAAGATAGACCTTGTCAGCCTTGGCAGCTTCCTTCTTAAGTGCGGAGATCAGATCTCCCTTTCCTCTTATAGTTATATATTTAGGCTCGAAGTTATTATCGATATCGACACCCATGGTCGATTTCGGCAGGTCTCTGATGTGACCCATCGAAGCATCCACTGTATAACCTGATCCGAGAAACTTCTTGATAGTCTTCATCTTTGCAGGAGACTCTACTATTATCAGATTCTTTGCCATTTAATTTCCTTTCAAGTACAATAGATCTCATACGGCGATCTGAAGAATACCGTAAGAAAACATTCGCTTTAATAGCTACTATAATTTCAGATCATTGTCAAACATTTTATTTTGGGGAAATTCTTAAATTTTTATAACTTTTTCCTATTTAAAGTATTAAATCGTTAAATATTGTGGTATCTTATTCCGAAAGCGCCGCGGACTAAATGCTGCTTAAAAAGGTACTGAGGTAAGGCTTCAGTGAATTAGAAAAGACAGCCTCAGCCGGTGTTACAGCATTCCGCTGCGGCACAACAGGACAAACCGCTATACAAACAAGACACCGGTCACATTCAGACCGGAAGCATTATACAGGAGGCATGCAATACTTATGCGCGAGACTAATATCACATTTCACAGAAAGCTCATCATTCCGAAGGAACTGAAGGAAATGTTTCCGATGACCACCGATCTTGAAAGGATCAAGCTTGCAAGGGATGAAGCTATCAAGAATATAATAGAAGGAAAAGACAAGAGGATGCTTCTTGTGATCGGACCTTGTTCCGCAGACAGGGAGGATGCGGTTCTTGACTACATGCACAGACTTGCCAGGGTTCAGGAGGATGTAAAGGAACGCATCATGATCGTCCCTAGACTTTACACCAACAAGCCGAGAACCACCGGAAAGGGCTATAAGGGCATTCTCCACCAGCCTGACCCGGACAAGGCTCCTGATCTGCTCAAGGGTATCATTACGATCAGAGAGATGAATATCAGAGTAATCCGCGAAACAGGCTTTACCTGTGCTGATGAGGTCCTTTATCCTGAGACCTACAGATTTGTATCAGATGTACTGTCCTATGTGGCTATCGGCGCCCGCTCGGTCGAGGATCAGGAGCACCGTCTTATCGCCAGCGGCATTGACATTCCGGTCGGAATGAAAAATCCTACCAGCGGTAATCTTGCAGTAATGATGAATTCAGTCACCGCAGCCCAGTCCGAGCAGAATTTCATATACAGGAACTGGGAGGTATCCACTAAGGGAAACCCTCTTGCTCACACTATTCTCCGCGGATATGAAAACAGCTTCGGTCGTACTTATCCAAACTATCACTACGAGGATCTTCAGCTGCTTCTGGAGCTCTACGATGAAAGAGGACTCAAGAACCCATCGGTTGTCATCGACTGCAATCATGCCAACTCCGGTAAAAAGTATCTTGAGCAGATACGTATCAGCAAGGACGTGCTTCACAGCCGCACCTCCTCGGAAGGAATCAAAAAGCTTGTCAAGGGTCTCATGATAGAAAGCTATCTTGAAGACGGAAATCAGAAGGATACAGAGCACTGCTACGGAAAATCCATCACAGACGCATGCATCGGATGGGATAAGACCGACACACTTATTCATCAGCTGGCAGAGCTCTGGGAGATGTGATAACATTCCTGCAGAACTAAATGAGATATGATATTGTACCCGTGAAACAAAACTATCTCTCAAACAAAAACGGATATGAAGCCGGAAGGAACCAGACGCTTCATATCCGTTTTTTCATTTTTATCGGTTTAATTTACCGTCATAATTACTGTCACGATTTACTGTCACAATTTACCGTTAC
>JAQXPY010000150.1 GCA_029100885.1 Clostridiales bacterium
CTGGGAAACCGATCTGGGAAGATGGGTCTATAAGGTATTTACAGCAAAACCATATGCTGCAATGTACTGTAATGAAAAAACACCGGATGGATATACTACAGACAGAAACGGTGTTTCCTGTGACTACGGAATAAGGCCGCCGGGTCAATAAGCTATCTCTGAACAGAATCAGGCTTTAAAAAGACTTATCCGTACCTGCTCTTTAGTATTAAACAGTTTCTGCGTTCCTGCTCGTGATTATTAAACAGATTTTGCGGGAGATTGTCCCGCTGGAATCGATTTGTGCCGCGGTCTTACCGCAGAGTTCACAAGCAGAAAAAACCAGTTCTTAAAATCTTGATTTATGCCGCGGCTTTACCGCAGAATGGAGACCGGCTATGAAAAAAGCAATTCTGACCAGACTGCTGTTGACAGGTCTTGTATTTATATCCGTTTTTATCCCGATATTTCTTTTTACTACAAGGCTCACAGCATATACCTCATCTTTGAGCTTTTCCTCGGAAACCCCAACCACTCTTACCGATGCATCCGGCTCTTCATCTGAGTCTGGCTCTTCATCTGAGTCTGCCTCTTCATCTGCCTGCGGTAATGATCCAGGTACCGCTTTCGAAGATGAGACGGCTTCAAAGCTCAGATGCGATATTGAGCAGGGGATCAATGAAATGCTTGAGCGGCTTGAAAGTATTTCTGATCATGACGAGGGCTATGCGTACTCGGAAAGCTGCGCCGAAACTATATATTCCTACTATGGCGAGGCCGACTCGCAGTGCGAAAGCGGCAGCATCTCCGACGAGGAATGTGATCTTATATATGCATTGCTGGATTCAAAGCTGCCGGAGCTTAACGAGCTGTTTCTGCGCTTCGGCTACAGCATTACCGGTGATGCATCGACCTACAAAGATGTTTCCGGAGGTATAAGTATCTTCGGCTTCGGAGCAAGGTATGAGGGCGGTCAGCTGTATATCGACTTCAGGCTCTATACCTCCTACGGCGGAGGATACATACACAACTGCTCCACAGGCTGGAATGAGACACTGCTGTATTTTGACTGCTGGTCGGACTATACGACCGATAAAACGCTTCAGCAAAGATCCTCCTCCAGCTTCGGCAGCATAACCTTTACCGGATCTGCCGACGGTTCATCCGCTGCATCCGCGACCAGATCCTCAGTAAATGTCGCAGGCTATGTTACGATCACAAATATCTCCGGATTCAAAAGCTGGTATGAAAACGGAAACTTCGTTATGCGCCTTTTCAAAAATGCCAACAGCAGTTACGAATATGTATTTGTAGATTACCGGGGAACAAATCTCATCTCGAACTATTCTCAGGCTCTCACTCAGGCAACCTGCTCCCATTCCTCCTGCTCATACACGGACAACGGAGCAAACCACAGAGTGACCTGCAATGCCTGCGGTTTTGTAAGCTACGGCGGTCACAATTCTTCCTGGACAGATACCTCCTCTCTGACGGGATACAAACTCATCCGCTGTTCTCTTTGCGGTCACGAGCATTCGAGAGAATCCCTCATTTATACTGTGACCATCGTTCATGGAAGTTCCTCTTCTCAGATAACAGTTATTTACGGAAGTCTCATGCCGTCGGTGACTCCTCCCGAACGAACAGGCTATGATTTCGGCGGATATTATTCAGGTCAGAACGGCACCGGAACTAAATACTATAATTCCGACGGAACCGGTGCCTGTGTCTGGGATCAGACCTCTGACAGTATCTCGTTGTATGCTTACTGGATACCACATACATACACAGTAGTCTTTAACAGGAATGCACCCGATGCTTCCGGAGCCGCTCCCGAATCAATGCTTATGACCTACGACACATCCTGTACTCTAAATGCAAATACCTTTACCAGAAGCTATTATGAATTTTCAGGATGGTCCAGGAACAGCTTTGCAGCTCCCGGAGACAATACGATCATAACAGACATGAGTGAGGTCAGAAATCTTTCAGATGTTCAGGATGACACCGTAACTCTCTATGCGGTATGGAAAAGAACAGTATCCGATCTTAAGCTAAAGGTAAATGCTGATAAGGAGACAGCCTTCGGCAGTGAAGCCTTTATCTTTGATATCTTCTCAGAAAATGATGGCTTCAGATACAAGGCGGTTCTTTGTTCCGGGGAGACAGTGTCCCTGTCGCTTCCTTCAAGCAGCTATCTTGTGACTCCTCTTCCCGTCCTCAGATATTCAGTATACTCTGCCGACGAATCTACCGGCATAACAGCTGACGGCAGCAGGGCAACGGTAGACTTTGCTGCCGACACTGCCGGAAATGGATTATCACTTACCTTTAATGCTTATCGTTCCAGATGGGATCGGCTTTCCCATGCGGATCTGCATGGATGACTTCATAACACAGTATTTCTCCTGATACCCATATCAATACTCAAATTAATGAAGAGTCAGCTCCGTCAATATGACGATTCTGTTTATAGACCGCCTCTCTTACTGTATTGGTAAGATACCTGATCACCTCCACCGGATATTCGCCAGATGCTGTCTCGCCCGTCACCATCACCGAGGCTGCCCCGTCCAGCACAGCATTAAATATGTCACTTACCTCTGCCCTCGTCGGAACCGGGGAATGCTCCATTGAATAAAGCATCTGCGTCACCACCATAAAATCTCGTCCGGCTGCTCTGCACATGTAAGAAATATGCTTCTGAATTCCCGGAAGCTCCCATAACGGCATAGAATTTCCGAGATCGCCTCTTGCGATCACTATCTCATCACAGACCGGCAGCAGTTCGCCAAGCCTTGCGATTCCCTCCTGATTCTCTATCTTGGCAAATAATCTAAGCCGGTCTGCTCCTGCCCGTTTCAGTTCTGCTCTGACTGCCTCGAGATCCTCTCTGCTTCTGACAAAGGGCTGCATGATGCCTGTTACCCCCAGTCTT
>JAQXPY010000151.1 GCA_029100885.1 Clostridiales bacterium
TCATAGTAATGATGGAGCATCTGAGGAAGGTATACGCCCTTGTCGGTGACCATACCTGTGATCAGATTAGGAGGAACTATGTCAAATGCCGGGTACAGGCCGTGAACCTCGGGACGGCAGTTTCTGATCCCCCGTGCAGACAGCACCTGATCCGGATCGCGCATCTCTATAACAATGTCATCGGCGGAGGCTTTCGAGGCATCAGGGAGTCCTGTTACATAGAAAGGAATGCCAAAATGCTGACAGAGAATGGATATCTGCAGAGTTCCTATCTTGTTTGCGATATGTCCGTCTTTAGTCATTGCATCGCAGGCTGAGGTGAACAGGTCTATTCCCTGAGTCTGCATGGCCCATGCGATCATATTGTCTGAGACTACGGTGGTGTCTATTCCCATTTCGGCAAAGCAGCTGCTGGTCAGACGGGCGCCCTGAAAAAACGGACGCGTCTCGGCACATATAGCCTTAAATTCTTTTCCCTTTCGTCGGGCGGCCCTTGTTACGGTTCCGATTATTGTTTCCCCGTAGCATTGGGTCAGAATGGTGCCGTTATCAGGTATAAGATCACAAAGATGATCTCCAACGATCTGCATGGTGGAATACCTTCTGTTAAGTGATTCCACAGTTCTTTCAAAGCAGGCCTTTGCAGTATCTCTTCCCTCATCTAATGCCTTCAGAGCTGCATTCAGGCAGTGTCCTGTGACCTTGCCGTAGCGGTGAGCCGCGGTAGGACGGGAGTTGGCAAGCTCGTTGGCTGCCTGTGTAAGAAACTGCCTCTGCTCCGCCTCAGGAAGCTCACGGGCTTCGTATGCTGCTAAAGCCATACCCATGCCTACTGCGGTATACGGACCTGTGCTCTGAATGACCATATCGGCAATAGCCTGTGCCACCTCTCTGTAGGAGGAACACTCTGCGAAGCGTACCTCTGTAGGGTAGCAGCGTCTGTCTAACATACGTACCTTTCCGTTCTCATACCACGCTACATTTTCATATCTGAGCAGAAAAGGCATGTCATGATCACATCTGTTGTCTAATGCTTCCATAATATCTCCTGTATTTTGATGTGTAGTCTGACATGAAGTCTGACGTGTAGTCTGACGTCTGCTGAAAGGTCCGTTGACGGTGAAAAAAAACCGTACAAATACCTGTCATCTGCAAAAGTCAGCCTGTTAAAGAACAACTGCCATCGGTTCAAATCGAACAGATGGCAGCAGCTTATAAATGTTGAACTGTTTTGTTATCCTGCATGCGGCAGAATGACTTGATCATCTCTGGACGTTAAAAGCCTCATTGCCCGGATAAACTGCAGCATCACCGAGAGCCTCTTCGATCCTGAGAAGCTGGTTGTATTTTGCGACGCGCTCTGATCTGCTTGGAGCTCCGGTCTTTATCTGACAGGTGTTGAGGGCCACAGCAAGGTCTGCGATAGTAGTATCGGCAGTTTCGCCTGAACGATGTGATGTAACAGCTGTATAGCCTGCCTTGTGAGCCATCTTGATAGCCTCAAGGGTCTCAGAAATAGATCCTATCTGGTTAAGCTTGATAAGGATGGAGTTGCCGCATCCAAGGCTGATACCCTTTGAGAGTCTCTCTGTGTTGGTAACGAATAGATCGTCTCCCACAAGCTGGATCCTGTCACCGAGCTCGTCTGTAAGAAGCTTCCAGCCATCCCAGTCCTCCTCGTCAAGTCCGTCCTCGATCGAGATGATAGGATACTTATCACAAAGATCCTTCCAGTGAGCAACAAGCTCTGCGGAGGTGTAAACGGTGCCTGCCTTAGGAAGCTTGTAGACGCCGACCTTATCTGTTTTCCACTCGGAGGAAGCGGCATCCATAGCGATCTTAAAGTCACGGCCCGGCTCGTATCCGGCCTTCTTTACAGCCTCAAGAATAGTCTCTATAGCCTCATCATCGGACTTGAGTGCAGGAGCAAAGCCGCCCTCATCACCTACGGAGGTAGCCAGTCCCTTTGACTTAAGGATAGCAGCGAGAGCATGGAATACCTCGGCACACCATCTGAGCGCCTCCTTGAAGCTTGGCGCTCCCACAGGCATGATCATGAACTCCTGAACATCAAGACCTGATGACAGGGCATGACAGCCGCCGTTAACGATGTTCATCATCGGAACAGGAAGCCTGTTGCCGGAGATGCCGCCGATAAATCTGTACAGAGGAAGCTCAAGGGCTGTGCTGGCTGCTCTTGCTGCAGCGATAGAAACCGCAAGAATAGCATTTGCACCGAAGTTTGACTTGTCCTTTGTTCCGTCAGCCTTGATCATGGCTGCGTCAACAGCGTAGGTATCGGATGCGTCCATTCCTACAAGAATGTCGTTGATAGGTCCGTTGATGTTGGCAACAGCCTTTGTGACACCCTTGCCGAGATATCTGCTCTTATCTCCGTCACGAAGCTCAAGAGCTTCAAATTCACCTGTTGAGGCACCGCTCGGAGCTGTGCCGCGGCCTACTGTACCGTCAATGAGATAAACCTCAGCCTCAACGGTAGGGTTTCCTCTTGAATCAAGAATTTCTCTTCCTATGACCTTTTCGATCTCAAGATACTGCATGGTTAATTCCCCCTCTTTATTGAGCTGTCCGTGCAATGCCGGAAACGGTCTTTAACACGAACTGCGGTTAGATTACATAGTATGCTCCGCTTCTGTTCCGAAAGGACAGGGGAGCTGTGAAAAAAACAATAGACTCAGTATGCCTTAATCGTATAAAAATGTCAATTACAGGCAGGCAAAGAGTCTTATGTAGTGTGAAACGATCTCCTTGATCCACTCTGCCTGCTTGAGTGAAAGCACCGAAAAATGAGGTCTTTCGTTTTTCAGAAGCTCTGCAGAACGGGACACTGCATATTCGGAGATCTCCGTATTGACATTGATCTTGGAGATACCGTTTTGTATGCAGGACAGAAGCTTTTCCTCAGGTGTTCCGCTGCCCCCGTGAAGCACAAGAGGCGATCTGACGGCTGCATTGATCTCCTTCAGGATATCGATACGGATATTTGGTGTGCTTTTGTAAAGACCGTGCACAGTACCGATAGAAACAGCTAATGCATCCACTCCGGTACGGGAAACGAATTCTGCAGCCATGGCAGGATCCGTGTATACCTCCCTGTCATCGGCTGAACCCTCATGGGAATGCTCTCCGGCGGCGAGGGAGCCTAGCTCGGCTTCGACACTGACACCGCATGCATGAGCGATGGCGCATATCTCTGCGGTATTGCGGAGATTTTCTTCAAACGGAAGAGAAGAGCCGTCATACATTACAGAGCCGAAGCCTGCGCGAACAGCCCTTGCGATCACAGCCTTATCGCTGCAGTGATCCAGATGAAGACAGATGCTCTGCCTGGTTCCTTCCGCAAGAGATCTTGTCATGGCAGCAGCAGTTTCAAGGCTCATGTTTTTAAGATACTTTGCTCCGAAGGAAGCGATAACCGGAAGACCGGTCTCATTTGATGCATCGATGATGCCCCTAAGTGTTTCGTAATTATACCAGTTAAAGGAGCCTACAGCGCCGGAGCGGGAATAGGCTTCCTTCAGCATTGCATTAAAATCAGTATACATTTGACTCCTTGTTATTCGTTCATAAGAATATCGGTCACCTGTTTAAGGGTCTCCGCCTCGCCTACATTGCCGGGGAAGATAATATAAGGAATGCCTGGCCACTTACTGCGGTTTCCGGTCTGCCATACAGGGATGCCCGGAGCCGCCTGACCGAGAACGTATGCTCTGACTACGCCGAGAGCCTTGGTGCCGACATCGCTGGAGGTGATGCCTCCCTTTGCTATAACGAATGCAGGTCTGACCTTGAGCTTGCCGACAAGGTTCTGTACGGCATCGGAGATCTTGACGGCAAGACGAAGCTCGTCCTCCTTGTCCCCGGTATCGGCGGTAATGAGGGCTCTTGTTGTATAGCAGCATACGGTCTTGCCTTCGCTGATGAATTTCTCCTCAAGAGCAAGACAACGCTCGAATTCCGCCTGGAAAGCGGCATCGTCCTTGACGAGGGTGGCGTCCATCTCGATAAATTCTATGCCCTCAAGATCCTTAAGGTGCTCGACCTGCTCGGTTGTCTTGTTGGTGTGTGATCCGACAACGATGATTCCGCCGTTTGTGGTGTAATCCGTCACCATCATATCCCTTGACAGATATGGGATATTGTGGTTGCCGCTGAATACCTTGACAAATGAAGCGGCAGTACGGAACATAAAGATCTTGCCCTTTGACATGGCACGGTAGAGAGCGACACAGAATACCTTAAGGTCCTTGTTGGAGATGGCATTTACTATGACCTTGTTAAAGCCTTCAACACCCATGAGCTGTGACTCGATCTTGTCGAAGTCCATCCTGTGGATATCGTCAAGGGAAATGCATACGCAGTCGGAAGCTTTAAACTCTCCGTTGGTCTTTTCCTCGACATACTCAGGAAGAGTCTCCGAGGTATAGCCGAAGGTCTTGTCTCTGGCAAACTCGGTTTCGTTAGCCGAAACAAGATCGCTGCAGTACTGAACATAGTGTACATTATCGATCGTGAAGCGGCCGCCCTCCTTAAAGAACGGGCAAAGTATCTCGCCGTCAACCTTGTAGCCGGAGAACTTTTCAAAGTTATCCCGGAGTATGGATGTCTCAAGCGGATAATGACCGCGCAGGATACTGTCGCTTCTGCTGATGATCACATACCTTGTACCGGTCTCCTTTGCAACAGCTTCAATATTCTGAGCTATTTCATTATGTACCTGTGTCGTCTGCTCTACAGTCATGCCTCTGGAGTTGGTGAGTATAAAGAATACATTGCTTTCCTCCAGAAAGCCTCTGTGGATATTTTCGGTGTCCCACTTTGTGTATACCGGAATGTCGTGAACTGTCTGAACGCCTGTAGGATCGTCATCGAGGACGATTATCTTGTTGGGATTTGCCTTGATCTCTTTTTTGAGAAGGGCATCCACATAGAACTCGGTCACAGGTGTGTATTTGTTTAAAACATCGATACTTAAATGCATAATGATTCCCCAAATAATAAATACAAAGAATCTCCCGTTATCACAGAGAACTGTAAACGGGAGATTCCGGGTTGATAAAGTTACTTCTTTTCTTCAACAGTTACATCTGCAAGAGCTTCAAAATATGTTACCATACTTGCCTGGTCATCCATGAGGTGTCCGTGAACCTTGAGGGACTGGAGGATCTCATAGAGCTGGGCTGTATACGGTACCGGACAGTCTATGGAATGTGCTGTCTTCAGAACGTTTGTGATATCCTTGTGGTTTACCTTGATGGTTCCGCCCGGCTTGAAGTTGCGTGCCGCCATCATAGGAAGCTTGGCATCCAGACAGCAGCTTCCGGCAAGACCGCCTCTGATAGCCTCGTATACCTTGACAGGATCCGCTCCTGCCTTGGCTGCAAAGGTGAAGGCCTCACCGATGATGGCGATGTTGTTGTTGACGATGATCTGATTCGTGAGCTTTGTGATAGAGCCGCTGCCGGAAGGACCGACAAGAAGAGCTGAGCTTCCGAAGGCATCGAAAACAGGCTTTGCGATATCGAATGCATCCTGATCTCCTCCTACCATGATGGCAAGGGTTCCGTCGATAGCCTTAGGCTCTCCTCCGGATACAGGTGCGTCAAGGAACTTAAGCCCCTTCTCCTGAGCGAGCTTGTAGCACTCCTGGGACTCGGCTGCGGTAACAGAGCTCAGATCGACAAGAACAGTTCCCGGCTTTGCGGTGGTTGCAACACCGTTCTCACCGAACATGATGGACTTTGAGATAGCTCCTGTAGGAACCATGACCATAACAACATCACACTCTGCACCCATCTCGGCATAAGTAGCCTTCTTTGCGCCGAGAGCAACGAACTCAGCGATCACATTCTCCTCAAGTGCAAATACGTCCAGCTCAAAGCCTGCCTTAAGGATGTGCTTGCACATCGGATTTCCCATTATTCCCAGTCCGACAAATCCTACTCTCATTTTTCTTTCCTTTCCTAAAACAAAATCACAGCCGCGGGAAAACCGGTTGATAAGATATACAGGTATACTGTGAAAAAACGATACCGCAGCCGATAATGATTTATAAATATGTATTTTCAGTGATACATTATACCAACAAAATAACCAAAAGTACATTCGAGTACAACAAAAATACAGTCAAAAATTTAACGCTTGCATTAGCAAAGACGCTATGATATACTATCAAAGCTTTATTTTCGAATTACGTTAAATAATGCTTTAGTCAGGACAAATACGGCGGTCGGTAATCGCCGGAGAAAGAGGAAAGGTGAGTCTATCATGAGAACAGAAGTTCAGCCAAAGTATTATCAGGCAACAGTTACATGCCATTGCGGAAACACATTCGTAACAGGATCAACAAGACCGAGCATTACAGTCGAGGTTTGCTCAAAGTGCCATCCTTTCTACACAGGTAAGGAAAAGACTGCTGCAGCTCGCGGACGCGTTGAAGCATTCAACAAGAAATACGGTGTTAGATAATTCAGGCAATTATTTCAGACGGACCGGGCTTCGTGCTCGGTCTGTTTTAGTATCCGGCTTCGTGTACCGGATATGCTCGTGATACCTTTTTCAATGATTATCAGCGGACTTTTCCGCAGGAGACAGTTATATGAAATACAGCGGTATTGGCGGTCAGGCCGTTATCGAAGGAATAATGATGAGAAACAAAAACAGGTACTCTGTGGCTGTCAGGAAGCCCGACGGGGAGATCTGCGTGGATGTCAGGGACAGGGTTCCTCTTACAGACAGATATAAGATCGCAGGGCTTCCGTTCATAAGAGGCTCGTTCAGCTTTGTCGATTCGATGATAGTTGGAATGAGCACCCTGATGTATTCAGCAGCCTTTTATGAGGATGACGAAAATGAACAGCCCGGCAGCTTCGAGAGATGGCTGGAAAAGGTTTTCGGAGACCGGCTGGACAATGCGATAATGACCATCTCCATGGTGTTTGCCGTGATACTCGCTGTGGTCCTGTTCATGTGGCTTCCACTTACTGTATCCCGGCTCATAGGCAGCTTTATCGGCTCAGAGCCGCTGATGGCATTTGTCGAAGGCATTATCAGAGTGGCTGTATTTATTTTGTATATAATGCTCGTTTCAAGAACCAGAGATATCAGGCGGACCTTTATGTATCACGGTGCGGAACACAAATGCATCAACTGCATAGAGCACGGCATGCCTCTGTCGGTGGATAATGTCGCTGTGTCCTCCAAGGAGCATAAGCGCTGCGGGACCAGCTTTATCGTAATAGTGATGCTCATAAGCATCATTGTATTTATGATAGTCAGATTTGAAGAGCCGGCATTGAGACTCCTGTCCAGAATAGTCCTTCTTCCGGTAATTGCGGGAATCAGCTATGAGCTG
This sequence comes from Clostridiales bacterium, assembly GCA_029100885.1. Taxonomy (GTDB): domain Bacteria; phylum Bacillota; class Clostridia; order Lachnospirales; family Lachnospiraceae; genus Avilachnospira. The sequence continues at coordinate 7,376 of JAQXPY010000151.1, forward strand.
CTCAGACTTGCCGGACGATGTGACAATCCTGTAGTTGACCTCCTGTCAAGACCCGGAATGTGGATGCAGGCACTGACCACCTATGAACCGGAGGATGATATGATCGAGGTGGCGATCGAAGCGGTAAATGCAGTATTTGACTGGAAGGAATACCAGTCGGAGAATTTCCCGGAGGGGCCGGATGAGACAGGAAAACGTCTGCTCCGTGAGGCCGGAGAGAGACGCGGCAGAAAATGACCTTCAGAGAGCTGATAAAAGACGGAGAAAACCTGCTGGCAGCGGCGGGGATCGAAAATGCGGCATATGATTCGAGAAGGCTGTTTGAGGAGGCCTTCGGAGTAAGCGGCGCAAGGATGCTTTTGATGCTGGAAAACGAGGCGGGAGCAGAACTGTCGGCTTCTGTTCAGAGCTATCGCAGCCTGCTGAAAAGACGCGCTTCGAGGGTACCGCTTCAGTATATAACGGGAAGCACCTGTTTTATGGGATTTGATTTCAGGGTCTCGGAGGCTGTTCTGATACCCAGACAGGATACGGAAACTCTGGTGGAGACGGTCCTGGAGAATGAACGGGAACCGGAGGCAGCCGTACTGGATATGTGTACGGGCTCCGGATGCATTGCGGTCTCACTCAAGCTTCTCGGAGGCTACAGGAGCGTTACGGCTGCAGATAAGTTCCGGAATACTCTTGAGATCGCCGCCTCGAATGCTGTGAGTCTCGGAGCGGATATAGTTTTTGTAAACAGTGATCTGTTCGATGCGGTCGAAGGGGATTTTGATGTCATAGTTTCCAACCCGCCTTATATAAGGAAGGATGTGATAGACGGGCTTGAGCCTGAGGTGAGAGCCCATGAGCCTGTTGCTGCTCTGGACGGAGGCTGTGACGGACTGGATTTTTATCGAAGGATCACTGCCGAGGCAGCAGGAGGGAGACTTAAGTCCGGAGGAAGGCTGTATTATGAGATAGGTTACGATCAGGGACAGGCTGTGTCGGAGCTGCTGAAGGATAACGGCTTTGCGGATATAAGAGTGATAAAGGATCTGGCAGGACTTGACCGCGTAGTGTGCGGTACATTTGACGGAGGAGTTTCTCTTGAGAGGAATCGAGAAGATCAGAGATATAGTAAGACATTATGAGGAGCTGATGAATGCATTGTCTGAGCCAGGTGCTGCGGACGATCCTCAGCGCTTCCAAAGGCTTCTTAAGGAGCAGGCAGAGCTTCAGCCCATTACCGAATGCTTTATTCGCTATGAAAGGGCGGAAAGCGACATGAAGGATGCCCTCAGTCTTCTGGAGCATGAAAATGATCCCGAGATGCGGGAAATGCTGAAGGAGGAGCTGAGTCAGGCAAAGGAGTCGATCGCTTCTGCCCGGCAGGAGCTGCAGATACTTCTGCTTCCGAAGGATCCAAATGACGAAAAGAACATTTATATGGAGATAAGAGCGGGCGTGGGCGGTGAGGAATCGGCGCTTTTTGCGGCGGATCTCTACAGAATGTATACAAATTATGCGATGAAGAACGGCTGGAAAACAGAGCTTGCCTCCTTCAATGAGACCGGTATCGGCGGCTTTAAGGAGATCACCTTTATGATCAACGGAAGAGGAGCCTATTCCAAGCTCAAATATGAGTCCGGGGTTCACCGTGTTCAGAGGGTGCCGGAAACTGAATCAGGAGGCCGTATTCATACCTCAACTGCAACTGTAGCCGTTATGCCGGAGGCTGAGGAGGTGGATGTTGTGATCGATCCTAATGATATTCACTGGGATGTATTCAGAGCCTCCGGAAACGGGGGACAGTGTGTAAACACCACGGACTCGGCGGTGCGCCTTACCCATTATCCCTCAGGAATAGTGATACATATGCAGGAGGAAAAGTCCCAGCTGCAGAACAAGGAAAAGGCTATGCGTATTCTCAGGACCAGGCTTTATGAAGCGGAGCTTATGAGAAAGCAAAATGAGGAGGCGGATCTTCGAAGATCCCAGATCGGAAGCGGAGACAGATCGGAAAAGATCAGAACCTACAATTTCCCTCAGAGCCGGGTGACAGATCATCGTATCAAGCTTACTTTATATAAGATAGACCAGATCATAAACGGAGAGCTGGATGAACTGATAAATGCGCTCATCACAGCAGATCAGGCAGCAAAGCTCTCCGGTATGGAAGAGGAATGATATCCTGAGCCTTTTATGCCTTCTCAGGCGGAATAGCTTTCCGGTATGGAAGAGAAATGATATCCTGAGCTTTTATTTCAGGCTCCGGCTGCGGGAAAGCTGAACATCGTGAATGGAGAAAGAATGAACGAAAGCGCTGAAGTGAAAAAAAGTCCCGTTGATCGGGTACCGATGGTATCTGTCTCATGCATCACCTATAATCACGGAAGATATCTGAGAAAGGCTCTGGACAGCTTTCTGAGCCAGAAGACATCCATTTTTTTCGAGATCCTGATCCATGATGATGCCTCCACCGACGACACGGTAAGTATTATTAAGGAATACGCAGAAAGCTACCCGGAGATAATAGTGCCGATGTTTGAAGAGGAAAACCAGTATTCCAGAGGGATCTCCAATATCAGCGGTGTTTTCAATTTTCCAAGGGCCAGAGGCAGATATATTGCCATGTGCGAGGGAGACGACTTCTGGACAGATGAGGAAAAGCTTCAGAAGCAGGTGGATTTCATGGAGGCGAATCCGGAGTATTCGATGTGCTGCCATGGAGCATCGGTGGTGTCGGAGGACGGCGCCTTCAGAACAGAAAATGAGATCAGGCCCTTTGAAGCTGACCGCGAGCTCACACCCGCTATGCTGATTTCAAAAAAGACCAATCTGCCTACCGCCTCCCTTTTCTTCAGGACCGAATATGCGCTGTCTCTTCCAGAGTGGTATTTCAGCTGTCCGGTGGGGGACATTCCGCTGCAGCTGTATATGCTGACAAGGGGAAGGGTCTTTTATTTTGACAGGAAAATGAGTGCTTACCGTATGGGAGCCGAGGGCTCCTGGGGCAGCAGTATGGACGGAAACTCTGCGGAAAAGCGGGAAAAGTGGGAAAAACACTACACTGCAATGAAGAGTCTTTACTCGGCATTTGACAAGGATACAGATGGAAAATATGCCGGCTTTACGGCTGAAGCCCTGGGTCGGATCAGATTTTTAGTGGATCTTAAGGAGGACAAGGCGGAAGCGGTTCTTAAGCCTGAAAATGCCCTGTTTGTCTCTGAGCTTCCGGAGACCGAAAGAAGACTGCAGGAGCTTAAGGCAAGACACAGATGGCTGTATGATCTGATCAGGAGTCTCTATCTTGTGTTGAGAAAAAGAGGCTTTTGACGATTTCATTACGTTTTTATAAAGGTGTAGAATGCGAACATTGATTGTGCTACACTATGCTAATTGTCAGAGCATACCTTTGAAGGATTGCTCCGGCAGCATCAAAGGTAAGTATTCTAAGATATGATCAGGGAGTTTTTCTCATGTTTAAAAGGATATTAAGGACGGCAGTTCTGACTGCGGTAATAGCTTCTTCAATAAGCAGCACAGCATTTGCCGATGTATTGTATGCACCGGGAATAGAGATGAAGTCCGGTATGGGTGCAGCCTCCTCCGGGCAGGAGACAGGAATCTCGTCTGATACAGCTTCGTCCGCATCTCAGAGCGGTCAGAATGCAGCTTCCTCAGGAGGAAGCGGGAATACGTCAGGGATCATCGGTCCGGGATCTCCGGCGGCGGTGAAGCTTCCGGGAGCGAGCGTTTCCGGACAGGGGGTGGAAGAGGACCCCATCCTCGGAACGGTGCCTCTCATCAATGCGATAATGATAAATACAGACGGTAATACAGAGAATCCGTTTTCCACAAATACAGGAGCATATACCCCTTCGACAGACGGCTTCAGCGGTCTGTGGCTGTGTTATGATAATGCGGTCGGAGATGTGTATTACAGGGTATTCACCAATGAGCACGGCTGGTCGGCATGGGCTATGAATGAGATGAGCACGACTGACTTCGGAGACGGCTCTAAGGTCACTGCGGTTGAGATCCGTACAAAAGGACATACAGCAAATATCTACAGTATTTATTATCAGGCGACGCTGAATGACGGAACGAAACTCGGATGGGCTCGTGACGGACAGGCGGCGGGAGCATTCGGAAACGGCAGATACATTACCTCTCTTGAGATAAAGCTGTGGAAGCGCGGCTCTGCCCAGACCTCGGACTATCAGCAGGGAAATGCATATGAGGGTGTGATCACAGGCTCCGACGGAAAGGCTTATTATTCGACATTTGACGGCAGAGCCTATACAGGCTGGGCCTATGATACCTCCAACAACAAGTATTATTTTGTCAACAATATGATAGTCACCGGATGGCAGTATATTGACGGCTATAAGTATTATTTTGATGAAAACGGAAGAGTGGTAAGCGATCTTGAGCCTATTATCGGTCTGACGGGAGACTATAAGATCAGGATCAACAAGAGCATGAAGACCATGACCGTCTACGCAAAGGACGGGGATAACGGCTACATAATTCCCGTCAAGGTCATACTGAATACCGTGGGAAATGACACGCCTGTAGGAACCTTCAAGACATATGAGGCATACAGATGGAAATATATGCATGACGCGGAGGGCGGCGCCTATTACTGCCAGTTCCTGCTCAGATTCAAGAACGGCTTTTTGCTGCATTCTGTGATATATCAGGGAGCGGCGGATCCTCACAAGCTGCTGGCAGATACATATAACCAGCTTGGAAAGAACCAGTCCGACGGATGCGTGAGAATGCGTACAGGTGATGCCGAATGGGTTTATAAAAACTGCGGAGTGGGAACGGAGGTCACCATTTACGAGGATGAGCTGGTTCCCGGTCCTCTGGACAGACCGGCAATAGAGCAGGCTATACCGAGGACACAGAACTATGACCCTACCGATCCGGTGATCATCGAAAAACAGCAGAAGGAAGCTGAGGAGGCGGCGAAGGCAGCTGCTGCGGCAGCCGAGGCTGAGGCAGCTACCGGAATTACTGCCGCTCCGCAGGAGATTGCTGCGGAGTAATTGCCACAGGAGATATTTTTGAAGGAGCAGGGAATAAAAAACAATGTAATATCGGGCTTTTTCTGGAAAGCGATGGAGAGCGGGGGAGATCAGCTGATCACATTCCTTATCTCCATCGTTCTTGCGCGTCTGCTGGGACCGGAAAAATACGGCACGATGTCTGTGATGCTGATCTTTATTACTATCGCAAATGTGATCATTCAGAACGGCTTTCAGACAGCTCTCATTCAGAGAAAGGAGATCAGTGACACCGATCTGAGTTCTGTATTCTGGATGGGAATGCTGATATCGGGCGTACTGTATCTGATCATCTTTCTGATGGCAGAGCCGGCTGCTTTGTTTTTCGGTGATCCGGAGATCACAGGCATGCTCAGAGTCCTTTCCCTCATGCTTTTCACCGGATCGGTGGTATCGGTCCAGATAGCCATAGTGGCCAGGCGCATGAAGTTCAGTATCCAATGCAAGGCTACGATTTTTGCCGATGTTATTTCCGGAATCGCAGGAATTATCGCGGCAGTCAGGGGCATGGGAACATGGGCGCTTATTTTTCAGCAGCTCATTAAGAATCTCAGCCTGATGCTGGTTCTGTACGGCAGTCTTCATTGGATGCCGCGGTTCGAGTTTTCTCCGGAGAGGATAGGAGCGCTGTTTTCCTACGGCTGGAAGGTGCTTGCCTCGGGGCTCATCGATACTGTCTATTCCAATCTGTATACACCATTTATTTCAAAGCTGTACAATTCAGCCATGGTCGGCTATTACAGCAGAGGAAACCAGTTCCCTCAGGTCATTGTGAATTCCATGGCCCAGACTATGCAGGCGGTCATGCTTCCGGCATTTTCCAGAACACAAGCGGAGAGGGATACTGCGAAAAAGATGCTGAGACGGGCTGTAAAGCTGTCAGGGTTTGTGATGTTTCCGATGATGTTCGGAATATGTGCGGTAGCGGAGCCGATGATCAGGCTCCTCCTCGGGGAGGCATGGCTTCCGGCTGTGCCGATGCTCAGGCTATGTGCCCTGTCCTACAGTGTCTGGCATATTCATGTGGCCAATCTTCAGGCAATAAACGCCAATGGCAGAAGCGATATTTATCTCAGGCTGGAAATAATCAAAAAGGTGATCGGGATCGCCGTGCTGCTTGTCAGTATACGTATGGGCATTGCCGGAATGCTTCTCCTGAAAGCAGTTTTTGACTATGTATGTACGATAATCAATGCCTGGCCTAACAGGAAGATCATCGGCTACGGTCCGGCCGCCCAGTGGAGGGATATCTGTCCGGAATTTGTTCTGGCTGCCGGCATGGCTGTCTTTGTATATCTTCTGAGACTGCCCCTCGGCTGCATAGGAATAACGGGAACACAGGGGACAGCCTCGGCCATGCTGCTGCTGGTGATACAAATAGCTGCGGGTGCGGCTGTGTATCTGGGAGCGGCGGTTCTCCTTAAGGTCGAAAGCTACAGATACCTGATAGAGACGGCAATGCTTTATCTCGGGAAAAAGAAATGACAGAGATTATTACACAGAAAAATGAACAGACAATCACTCAGATAATCACACAGGCAATCCCACAGAGCAAAACAGAATATCTCGCTGACTATTGCGGATGCAGCATTTTTATAAAACGGGATGATCTTATCCCGTTTTCTTTCGGAGGAAACAAGGTAAGGATAGCCGGGGAAATAATGAAGGAGATCACAGCGGGCGGCTATACGGCGCTGATAACATACGGATCTCCGGGCTCAAACATGAACAGAGCGGCAGCCTGCAGCGCAGCCGCGGCAGGAATCAGCTGCTATGCTGTCATCAAGATGGAGGACGACGAAGACACAGGACACTTCAACAATGAGCTGCTTGTAAAAAAAAGCGGCGCTGAGATCGTATACTGTACTCGGGATAATGTCAGGGAAAGCGTCGAGGAGGTCGTGCTCAGATCCAAGGCAAAGGGAGAGAGACCTTATTATATTTACGGTGACAGTACAGGGCAGGGGAACGAGGCTGTTCTGATGAGGGCATCATTTAACGAATACCGGGAGATAACCGCATATGAGAGAGAAGCCGGGGAGGATTTTGACCATATTGTGCTGACAGTCGGAACAGGCATGACTGCCGGAGGTCTGTGTGCTGCGATTCTGCTCAGCGGAGGAAAGGAAAGGATCACGGGCATATCGGCGGCCCGCCCGTCTGAGACAGCCCTCGGTGCAATAAAGAAAAACCTCAGGAAGGTATACGGTCTGGATTGTCCGGACGGTATCATTTCTGTGCGGGACGATTATCTGTGCGGCGGATATGGAAAATATGACAGGTATATTGAAGCTGTCATAAAGAGGGTCAGAGAGGATACAGGTATCTGTCTGGATCCGACATATACAGGCAAGGCCTTTGCGGGGCTTCTCAAGGAGGCGCAGGCGGGAAGGATATCCGGCAGGGTTCTGTTTATTCATACAGGAGGCTATCCTGTCTATGCGGACTGGGCTGAAGGAGACAGGTCTTCCGGTTCCGGCAGCGGAAGAACAGCGTGTCCATACGGGGCGTTCCGGTGAAAGACTGCTCGTTTACTAAAATTATGAACTGTGGTAATATACGCACATGAATGTTTTACTGACAAGTGCAGGCAGAAGGACCTACATGGCAGAGTATTTCAGGAAGGCTCTTGACGGCAAGGGTCTTGTTTTTGTGTCCAACTCTGTACCAAGCCCGGCACTTATGGAGGGCGACGGTTCTTTTCTGACACCTGTAATATACAGTGATGAGTATATCCCGTTTCTGCTGGAGAAATGCGCAGAGAACAGGATAGGTCTTATTGTACCGCTTTTTGACATAGATCTTCCTGTTTTAGCGGCTCACAGAGAGGAATTTGAGAGGATCGGAACAAAGATTGCCGTATCCGATACAAAAATGCTGTCGGTATGCAATGACAAGCTGAATATGTTCCTGAGACTCAGGCAGCATGGCATAGCATCTCCCGAGACCTATGTGAGCAATGAGCAGGGAGTATCTGACGTTGGTTTACAACATTGCTGCAGTCCGGAGCATCCTGTCATTGTCAAGCCGCGTTTCGGCATGGGCTCCATAGGTGTGCTGAAGGCGTATTCGGAAGAAGAGCTGAGAGCGGCCGTCAGTATGTGCAGGAGGGCGGTGACCGGCAGCTATCTGAGCTTTGAGTCGGCTGCAGATCCCGACAGGACAGTACTGATACAGGAGCTGAAGCAGGGCAGTGAATACGGCATAGATGTTATCTGTGATCTGGACGGCAGCTATGTCAATACCATTGTAAGGAAAAAGATAGCCATGAGATCCGGAGAAACTGATGAGGCGGTCATTCTCGGACCGGAGGACAGGGGCTTTGACCTTTTGAGGGAAACCGGCAGGAGGCTTGCTGAGGTCTTCGGACCGCGTGGGCTCATGGATGTGGATATCATCATGGATACGGATGAAGGGATACCGTATGTGATCGACATGAATGCCAGATTCGGAGGCGGCTATCCGTTCTCCCATTGTGCGGGAGCCGATGTACCGAGAGCATACATAATGTGGGCTGAAGGGATTACCGACCCGGAGCGGGCATTGACTTATTGTACGGCGGGATACGGTGTTCATGGCTTTAAGGATATTGCCATAAGGCGATATTTATGAGCGGCAGGTTTTATCGTAACTGTTCAGCACCCGGTAAGATTATTCGCAATCCGCTCGCCTTCGGCTTGCTTCTTGCTCATATTCTTACCGTCTGCTCCTCAGACCCTTCAGGATTTCATCAGGAAAAACATACAAGCATGTTTTTCCTGATATAAT
>JAQXPY010000152.1 GCA_029100885.1 Clostridiales bacterium
TCGGCTATTCCGTGGTTTATCTCAGGGTCTATATGGTAAGGTCTGCCGGCGAGAACTATGCCGCGGTGGCCTGTGTCCGACATCCACTTAAGTATTTCCTCACCCTTTTTTTCGGTATCTGTCTTGGCCTTGATGAGCTCATCCCAGGCAAGCGCTGCGGCGCGTGTGATCTCCTCTTTCGAAAGCAGCGGAATATCGTTGCCCTCGCTGTCCTTGTTGCTCTTGAACTTTGGAGCAAAGGCCTTGATCAGAGACTCCGTCAGCACCTCCTTGTTGGTGAAAGGAAGAAACGGACACATGAATTCCACATTTCTGTCCCTGAGCTCTATATTGTTTTTGATGTTCTCCGGGTAGGAGGTAACGATAGGGCAGTTGTAGTGGTTTCCGGCGTCCGGGGTTTCGTTTCTCTCATAAGGTATGCAAGGATAGAAGATGAATTTTACACCATTCTCAATGAGCCATTCCACATGACCGTGGGACAGCTTGGCAGGGTAGCACTCCGATTCGGACGGGATCGTCTCCATTCCGGCCTCATAGATCTTTCTGCTGCTGAGAGGACTGAGCACGACTCTGTAGGACAGCTCCTTGAAAAATGTTGCCCAGAAAGGAAAATTCTCATACATGTTGAGAACTCTCGGGATGCCGACAGTTCCTCTCCTTGCCTCTGCCTGAGAGAGGGAACGGTAGCCGAACATACGTCCGAGCTTGTATCTGAACATGTTAGGGATATCCTCATGCTGATTCTTTTCCTTGCCGAGTCCCTTTTCGCAGCGGTTTCCGGATATATACTGTCTTCCGTCTGAGAAATGGTTGACAGTAAGAACGCAGTGGTTGCCGCAGCCCTGACAGCGGGACATGCCTGTGGTAAAGCTGAAATCAAGTATCTCATCTATACTCAGCATTCCGGTAATGTCAGGCTGCCGATTGCCGGCATCAGAGTGGGAGAGGCACATCTCCGAAAGCTTATAATTGTATCTTTCTCTGGCTATGAGAGCTGCACCGAAGGCGCCCATGATACCGGCGATATCCGGGCGGGTGGCTTCACAGTCGGCCGTCTTTTCAAAGGCGCGGAGAACAGCATCGTTGTAAAAGGTTCCTCCCTGGGTAACGATATGCTTTCCGAGGTCTCTGGCATCGCTGATCTTGATGACCTTATAAAGGGCATTCTTGATGACCGAATATGCCAGACCGGCTGATATCTCGGAGACGGAGGCGCCTTCCTTCTGGGCCTGCTTGACATTGGAATTCATAAATACTGTACAGCGGGTTCCGAGGTCTGTAGGCTGCTTGGCAAACAGAGCCTCCTTTGCAAAGTCCTGAACACTGTAGTTGAGCGATCTGGCGAACTGCTCGATAAATGAACCGCAGCCGGAGGAGCAGGCCTCATTGAGCTGTACGGAATCCACGGTGCCGTCCTTGATGCGGATACATTTCATATCCTGACCGCCGATATCTATAATGCAGTCCACATCCTTGTCGAAAAACGCGGCCGCATAATAATGAGCGATAGTCTCTACCTCTCCCTCATCCAGCTTGAAGGCTGCCTTGAGGAGCTGCTCTCCGTATCCGGTAGAACAGGAGTAGGCTATCCTGGCAGTAGGCGGCAGGAGCTTTTTGATCTCACGGAAGCTGCTGATGGCGGTATCGAGAGTCGAACCGTTGTTGTTTGAATAGAATTTGTACAGCAGTGAACCGTCCTCGCCCACAAGCGCCAGCTTCGTGGTGGTTGAGCCTGCATCGATGCCTAAAAATACATTTCCTGAATAATCCGACAGAGAGGATGTCTTTACATTAGCCTTTGAATGTCTGTCTATGAAGCTTCGGTAGTCCGCTTCATCCTTAAACAGAGGATCGAGACGCTTGATCTCGGTCTTCATGCTGATGCGGCTGTTGAGTCTGTCTATAAGCTCTGTCACAGGGAACATGGCAAGGCCCTCGGTGGACCTGCTGACGGCTTTTTCTCCCGGTGCGGGAATGGCAAAGGCTGCTCCCATGGCAGCAAAAAGATGGCTGTCCTCCGGAGCGATAATATGCTCCTGATCCAGCCTGAGCGTACGGATAAATGCATTGCGAAGCTCGGGAAGGAAATGCAGCGGTCCGCCTAAGAACGCAACATGACCGCGGATAGGCTTGCCGCAGGCAAGACCCGAAATAGTCTGGTTGACGACTGCCTGAAAAATAGAGGCGGAAAGATCCTCCTTTGTGGCTCCCTCATTGATGAGAGGCTGAATATCAGACTTTGCGAATACTCCGCAGCGTGCGGCTATCGGATATATTGACTTATAATTTTCTGCATAGGCATTGAGACCTGAGGCATCTGTCTGAAGAAGAGCAGCCATCTGATCGATAAAGGAACCGGTACCTCCGGCACAGATGCCGTTCATACGCTGGTCGATTCCGTTTGAAAAGTAGATGATCTTGGCGTCCTCTCCTCCGAGCTCTATAGCAACGTCACATTCCGGATATCTCGCATCAAGAACAGATGAAACAGCAACTACTTCCTGTATAAAGGGAAGTCCTATATGCTTGGAAAGCGTCAGTCCGCCGGAGCCTGTAATTGCAGCCCTGAGCTGAATGCTGCCGAGCTTTTCGCAGGCCTCTGTAAGAAGAAAGGCAAGAGTTTCCTGAATATTGGCAAAATGTCTTTTATAACTTGAAAAAACAACATGACCCTCGCTGTCAAGAACTGCGATCTTGACAGTGGTCGAGCCGATGTCGATACCTAACCGGTAATCATTTGTAACCATAAAATAACCTGATGAATAAAAGTCCCGGATATCATGAAGATATCATAAACATTAAAAAAACAAACCGATATCAAAGCAATATCAGCCTGAACACTGTTGCTCCAGCATTGTACCGGAAAAATATGAAGAAAAAATGAAACATGTCATTTGCAAAGAAACGCAGTGAATTATAACACAGCATTTCCAAAGAAACGCAGTGAATTATAACATAACATTTTCAAAGATAAAACACAGAAGGGTGTTAAGATACAGTTAAAAATGCCTCTTTTGTGATATCTGATGTATCATCATGCGGGCAGGAGGTTTTGACCGATGCCCTGATATGTGATAAACTCAGACAATATATGGAGGAATATTATATGGGAAACTGGTTTTACAGATTTAAATTCAAATATCAGAGGTATGCCATCAATAATCTTGCGGCATATGCGTCCATTTGCTTTGCATTAGGATATATGATGATCTCCACAAGCTTCGGAGGAGCATTTTATTTTAACAGGCTGGCCTTTACTCCGGCAGAGGTGCTTCACGGACAGGTGTGGAGGATTTTTACAGCTATTCTGTTCCCGCCTTCACTGGGGAGTCTGTTCTCTGCTGTGATCGGGATTCTAATCTACTACAGCTTTGCGTCCTCGGTTGAAAGCATGATGGGGGAATTTGAGTACAATATATACTTTTTCGGAAGCATATTTATAGGAGAGATAGGAACACTGATCTATTATCTGATTACAGGGGTCAATGCGCCGTTTCTCCCGCTGTATACTCATTTCGCGGTATTTATGGCACTAGCTATCATGTATGCCGATGCAACTGTGCTGCTGTTTTTTATCCTGCCCGTAAAGATAAAATATATCGCGCTCGTGGAGGTCCTTATGTATGTCTGGTCGTTTATCTTCGGCAACAGCTTCAGCTATGCCTACGGACTTTTGTATACGAGGATTTCAATAGTGGCAGCATTCATCCCTGTTATAATTTTTTATTGTCTGACAAGCAGCAGGAACGGAGGAACAGGAAATATATTCAAGGACATAAAGCGCAGCATGGATCAGAGAAAAAGGCGCAGAGAGTGGCAGAACCAGTGGAAATGACATCCGTTCATACAGGTATACATGTCAATATTGGCATATGATAAAAATTTGAAGCTCAAACAAGGTGGGATTTTGTTGAAACTCCCACCTTGTATTATTATTACAAATTTTTTATTATATAGAACGCACGTAACCGAACAGTTGCGAACGCATATTATTAAGATAGGTTTTATCACTGTAGAACAGATTGCACAGGTATGATTTATTGTTGTAGAACAGATAGTTCAGATGGGCTTTATTACCGTAAAGCAGATTGCGCAGGTATGTTTTATTACTGTCTTATGTGATCGTTTTTCTTAAAAGAGAGAAGAAAAGATGCAGGAGAGTATCAGACAATTTGATAATTATATTAAGGAGTCGGGTGTATCCGACAATACGAGACAGGCTTATATCAGGGATGTCAGACAGCTCAAAAGCTTTCTTGAGGAGCACGGTCACATGATACTGGCAGATGTCGGAGAGGCGGAGCTCACAGAGTATATCGAAATGCTGCACGGGTCTGGAAAATCAGCGGCAACGATCTCCAGAAGCATTGCCTCGGTGAGAAAGTTTTTTTCATTTACCTGTGTTAAGGGATATACCTTTTCAGATCCATCGGCGGATCTTAAGGCTCCAAAGGTGATCAGAAAGTCTCCTTCTGTGATATCGGACAGAGAGATAAGGAAGCTGATATCGGTGCCGGATATAACTACAGTGAAGGGGATCAGGGACAGGGCTATGCTGGAGCTCATCACATCAACAGGCATCGGGGCAACAGAGCTGACCGAGCTGAGGGTTGAGGATGTGGATCTTGCAGCGCTTACAGTCACTGTCGGCAGCTCCCGCAGAAGCATTTCGGTAAGTAAGAGAAGCGCAGAAGCAATGAAGAGCTATATGAAGGTCAGAAAGAAGCTGATCGGCGACGCAGAAAACGACTGCGGTATATTCTTCCTAAGCTGTGCGGGAGAAAAGCTCACAAGACAGGGCTTCTGGAAAATAGTCCGTACCAACGGAAAAAAGGCGGGGATATCAGAGATAACTCCCCAGATACTCAGACACAGCTTTGCCGTATCGGCATTAAGACACGGCAAGGATGCAGCCTCTCTTCAGAGGATCCTCGGCCACAGCAGCAAAGCCGGAACTATGGAGTATCAGAGCATGGCGACCTCAGGCTGATCAATGTACCGGCAGCGGTCTTTTGTTTAGAAAAAAGGCAGTAAGCATCTGGCTGAAGCCTCTCACAGCATCGGGCTTAAAGACCACACACAGCATCAGTAGCTGTGTATGGCATCATCATCGGATTCACCGGTCTTGCTGAGGGCTTTGATGACTACAAAATAGCTTTCTCCGCCGTCCGGATTCACCTCTATACGGTCTCCGACTCTGTGACCGATAACGGCGCTTCCGAGTGGAGACTCGTTGGAAATGAGTCCGCGTCTGGAGTCGCTTCTGATGGAGGTCACTATACGATAGGTCTCGGTCACATCGTCCTCCTCAAAATACAGGTCGACCGTATTGTTCATTCCGACCTTGCTTTCATCCTCATCCTCTTCAACAACAGTTGCGAATCTCAGCAGCTTTTCAAGATATCTGATACGGCTGTTGTTCTGATTATTATCCCTCTTTGCACAGTGATATTCAAAGTTTTCCGAAAGGTCACCGAGAGCCCGGGCCTCCTTAAGCGCTTTAAGGGCAGCAGGTCTGACGACCGTTTTTCTGTGTTCTATCTCATCTTCAATTCTTTTAATATCAGCTTTCGTGAGCTGTTCCGAACCGTTGATGCTCATGATTCTCCTCCTGACAATGATGCTTCATGCGACTATAAACTCATTGCATGTGATTTTAGCATGTTTTTGTGATAATATTAATACCTGATGCCAGGAGAATGCTGTATTTTGATGATGAGATGCGATAACCGGGAAAACAGAATATATATTGCGATCGATCTCAAATCCTTTTATGCCTCGGTAGAGTGCATTGAGAGGGGGCTTGATCCGCTGAAAGCGAATCTTGTCGTTGCGGATACTTCAAGGACAGACAAAACGATCTGTCTGGCGGTTTCGCCATCTCTGAAGAGCCACGGCATACCGGGAAGACCGAGACTGTTTGAGGTGGAGCAGGCTGTCGAAAGGATCAATGCCGGAAGACTGGCTGCAGCACCGGGCAGAGAGTTTTCCGGTGAATCATATATGGCGGATGAACTGAGGGACGACCCGTCGCTGAAGCTGAGCTATATAGCGGCTGTTCCGAGAATGGCATATTATATGGAATACAGCACGGCGATTTTTGATATTTATCAGAAATACGCTGCTCCGGAGGATATTCATGTATACAGCATCGACGAGGTATTTATCGATATAACTCCGTACATGGAATTTTACGGGATGACTCCGAGGGAGCTGACAATGAGGATCATCCGTGAGGTGCTGGAAAAAACAGGGATAACAGCCACTGCCGGAATCGGTACGAATATGTATCTGTGCAAGGTGGCAATGGATATCGTCGCCAAGAAGATGCCGGCTGACGAAAACGGTGTCAGGATCGCAGAGCTGAATGAGAGGTCCTACAGGGAAATGCTGTGGGATCACAGACCTCTTACGGATTTCTGGAGAGTGGGACGGGGAACGGCTGCAAGGCTGGAAAAATACGGTATTTTTACAATGGGAGACATCGCCAGATGTTCACTTGGCAGGGACAGCGATTTTTATAATGAAGATATTCTGTACAGGGAATTCGGTATAAACGCAGAGCTGCTGATAGATCATGCCTGGGGATGGGAGCCTGTGGGGATAAGAGAGATCAAGGCCTACAGACCGAAGGTCAATTCATTGTGCTCGGGACAGGTACTGAACAGACCCTACAAGGCAGAGGAGGCATTGGTCATACTTAAGGAAATGGCGGACGGTATCAGTCTCGAGCTTGTGGATAACGGTCTTACAGCCGATCAGCTGCTGCTGGATATCTCTTACGACGGATCGAGTCTTGATATACCTGAGCTCGCAGATGAATACCGGAGCAGAACCACCATGGATATGTATGGCAGAAAGAGACCACAGCATGCTCACGGCAGCATCGGTCTTGATATGCAGACCTCCTCATCAGAGAAGATAATCAGCGCCGCCGTAGAGCTATTTGACAGAATAGTCGACAGGAGGCTTCTGATCAGGAAGCTGTCGGTGACGGTCAACAGAGTGATCCCGGAGGGAAGCGGAGAGCTGCCCGGTGAGGAAAACCGTCAGCTTTCTATATTCGATATAGATGAAAAAAGTATTGAAGAAAGAAAAAAGCAGGAAGCAAGACTGACAGCCGATAAAAACAGACAGATGGCTCTGCTTTCCATCAAGAAGAGATTCGGAAAAAATGCCGTTTTGCGCGGCACGAGCTACGAAGAATGCGCCACAGCTAAGGAACGAAATCACCAGATAGGCGGACATCGAGCCTGAGCCGCAGAATCGGACCGGGAAGCCGCAAAGTCAGAGCAGAATGCTGCAGTACCCACGGGAATAAAAACAGGAGGCTCAGGAAGCGGATATGAAAAAAGCCGCCGGAAAATACAGCGACATAATAGACCTGCCGCATCATACATCAAAAAAGCATCCGAGGATGAGTATGGAGGCCAGGGCGGCTCAGTTTGCGCCGTTTGCAGCTCTTACCGGTTACGGGGAAGCAATACAGAGGGCGGAGGAGGCATTTGCCGGATATGTCAGTGATACCGAACTGAGATACGAGGATATAGAGGAATGAAAACAGGAATTGTGATGGAGGGCGGCGCCATGCGCGGCATGTTTACTGCCGGACTGCTGGACGTACTTATGGAGTCTGATATAAGGTTTGACGGAGCGGTGGGAGTGTCTGCCGGAGCTACCTTCGGCTGCAACCTGAAGTCGCACCAGATAGGAAGGACTCTCAGATACAATAAAAAATACTGCAGGGACAAAAGATATGCCAGTCTGGAATCACTGATCAGAACCGGTGATATTTTCAATGCGGAATTTGATTATGATGAGATACCTAACAGACTTGATCCGTATGATACAGAGGCGGCGCTGAAGGAACCTATGGATTTCTGGGTTGTCTGTACAGATGCTGACAGCGGCAGACCCGTGTATCACAGATGCGATTTTTCCCGCAAGGATGAGGTACAGTGGCTCAGGGCCTCAGCCTCAATGCCGCTGCTTTCCAATATCGTATACTGCAGCGGAACCGTACTTACCTGTGACAGGACCGATGAGGAATGTACGGATTTTAATAAGAAATATACCGGGCTTACCACAGGCACCGGCCCGGGACAGGTGAACATGGGACTGTCGGACGGCGGAACATCGGACTCTGTTCCGGTGAGCTTCTTTGAGGATCTCGGATATGACAGGATACTTGTTATCTGTACACAGCCTGAAGGCTACAGAAAGAAAAAGAGTCCTCTGATGCCTCTGATAGAGCTGTGTCTCAGAAAGCACCCAATGCTTGCGGAGGCACTTCGTACAAGACCGGATCGATACAATGCCCAGATGGAGCTGCTTGACAGAGCGGCGGAAAGCTCCTCCGGAAGGATCATGGTTATAAGACCGGAGGCAGAACTCGGTATCAAAAAGATAGTTCACGATCCTGATGAGATACAGAGGGTCTATGACATAGGCAGAAGGATGGGCGAGAAGAAGCTTGACAGTATAAGAAGCTTTCTGACAGGCTGAAAAAAGGCATTCGGTCGTTTCCTGATCAATGTATTGGCAGTGTGCGTCTGAATGGTGTAAAGACATCAGTAAAGAACTGTATATATATTCGTGTAAAGCAGAGCGATGCGAATGCTGTCAGCATTTCATTGACAGAGACTGCATTCGGGCATATAATTCTTAGCTAAGCAGTTGGAGGATAAGCCGCTGTTTTGATACACGGAGGAATTGATCATGAACACTGTAAACAGCATCAGTGACGGCCGTAACCTTACTCTTCTTACGGATCTTTATGAGCTCACAATGATGCAGGGCTATTTCAAGAGAAAAGAAAAAAACGTCAATGTGATATTTGATGCATTTTACAGAAAGAACCCTGACGGAAACGGATATGCTATCAGCTGCGGACTGGAGCAGCTGATAGAGCTGATCGAAAATTTCAAGTTTAATGATGAGGATATCGAATATCTTGCATCTCTGAATATGTTTGATGCAGACTTTCTGGATTATCTCAGAGAGTTCAGGTTTACGGGAGACATTTATGCTATCCCGGAGGGAAATGTCATGTTTCCGAGGGAGCCCGTTGTTAAGGTAAAGGCGCCTATAATGCAGGCACAGCTCATTGAGACCGCTCTGCTCAATCTCATCAATCACCAGTCCCTGATCGCCACCAAGGCGGCAAGAGTGGTTCATGCCGCAAAGGGTGACGGTGTCATGGAATTCGGACTTCGCAGAGCACAGGGCCCGGATGCGGGAGTTTACGGAGCAAGGGCTGCGGTCATTGCGGGATGCGTGGGCACTTCAAATGTTCTCGCAGGAAAGATGTTCGGTATCCCTGTTATGGGTACCCATGCCCACAGCTGGATCATGTCCTTTGAGACCGAGCTGGAGGCCTTCAGGACCTATGCAAAGCTTTATCCGGATGCATGCATTCTGCTGGTGGACACCTATGATACGCTTAAATCCGGTATTCCTAATGCCATCAAGGTATTCAGGGAGATGCGTGAAGCTGGCATCATATCAAAGAAATACGGTATCAGGATGGATTCGGGAGACCTGGCATATCTTTCCAAGCAGGCTAAGAAGATGCTGGATGCTGAAGGCTTCACGGATGCGACTATTTCCGCCTCCAACGATCTGGACGAGTACCTTATTCAGTCCCTCAAGGATCAGGGCGCGACTATCAACAGCTGGGGTGTGGGAACAAATCTGATCACATCAAAGGATACGCCTGCCTTCGGAGGGGTATACAAGCTGGCAGCCATTGAGGACAAGGAGACCGGGGAGATGATTCCGAAGATCAAGATCTCGGAAAATTCGGAAAAGGTCACAAATCCGGGCGATAAGGTCATTTACAGGATATACGGCAGGGATACGGGCAAGATCATCGCGGATCTGATAGCTCTCAGCGATGAAAAGTACGATGAAAACGAAGACCTTGTTCTCTTTGATCCTGTGGAAACATGGAAAAAGACAAGACTCAAGGGCGGAACATATAGCATCAAGCCGCTTCTGGTGCATGTTTTTGAAAACGGAAAATGCATATACAACGACAGACCGACTGTTCTGGAGCTCAGGGATATCTGCAGAAAGGATCTGGATACTCTCTGGGATGAGTCCAAGCGTCTGGTGAATCCTAACAAGGTTCACGTGGATCTCAGCAAGCCGCTGTACGAACTCAAGCAGCAGCTTCTCGACAAATACAGAAATATTGACAGTGTGTGATGTCGGAGATATGATCGTACTATATCATTATGAGGAGATTTACTGACAGCCGATATTGTCAGAAAGCACTGACATACGGCAATATCAGAGAAATATGACATTTAAAGGTGAAAAGATCAATATGAAAAAGTACTTCCCGGCCGACGTGTGGCGTTGCTATGCGGCCGGGATGCTTTTTGCTCTTTTTTCTTCCCTGACCGAGCTTGCAAGACCGGAAATCATTGCCCGTGTCATAGACAGTGCGGCTGCCGGAACGCTGGATGCAGCATTGCTTACATACGGGGCGCTGGGAGTTGCCGGAGTGACGCTTCTATCTCAGATCTTCAGGTATGCTTATCAGATGAATACCGTAAGGGGAGGAGAAAATTTTATCAGGCATATCAGGGATATGCTTTTCTGCCATATACTGAAACTCCCGGCGGCATGGCACAGTACACATCAGACAGGAGATATGATACAGCGCTGTACGAGAGACACGGAGGAGATCAAGAGCTTTTTGTCCGAGCAGCTTGTCAATCTGCTGACCATGATCATTACGGTACTGCTTGCACTGTTCTTCATAATCCGGAAAAGCCTGCTTTTAGCGGGCTTTGCAGCCCTCAGCATTCCTGTGATGGTACTCTATTCCTACAGATTCCACGAAAGCATCAGCAGGGCATTCCTTGAATGTGATGAAGCCGAGAGCAGGCTGTCGGTCATTGCTCAGGACAATCTGACAGGTGTTCAGGTGGTAAGGGCATTTTGCGGTGAGCGCACCGAGAAGGCTCGTTTTGAAGCTGTCAATAACGAAGCTACAGAAAAATGGATAGAGCTGGACAAGCATCTGGTCAGATTCTGGGTCGCAGCGGACATTATCACGGGAGCGGTCATGATGGGCTATCTGCTGCTGGGCAGCGCCGAATGCGTTTACGGCAGGCTGACGGTGGGAGGCTTTGTGGCATCGATCTCCTTTCTGATCATACTGATACAGCCGGTCAGAAATATGGGCAGAGTCCTCAGTGAGATGAGCAAGGCAAACGTGTCATTGGGGCGCATTGACGAGATCATGTCGGAGCCTGAGGAAAAGGACGGTGAGAATGCGCTGGAGGGCGATGCTGCGCCAATGGACGGGGATATAGTATTTGACAATGTTTCATTTGCATATCCGGACGGAAACGGCCGAAGGGTGCTGAAAAACATATCCTTCAGGATAAGAGCCGGAAAGACTCTGGGAATACTCGGGAATACAGGAAGCGGCAAAAGCACCATAGCAGAGCTTCTGACAGGGATGTATTATGCCGACAGCGGCAGGATCAGTATCGGTAATAACGACATCAGAGCTATCAGAAGGTCATGGCTCAGAAGAAATATAGGTATTGCGGATCAGAATGCCATGCTCTTCGGACGTTCCATCAGAGAAAATCTGATGCTGGCTGCAGAAAATGCCGGTGAGGAAGAGCTGCAGGCGGCGGTAGAGACCGCATGCCTTGACAAGACAGTCAGGGAGTTCCCGGACGGGCTTGATACTATAGTGGGAGAACGCGGCGTTACTCTCTCGGGAGGACAGCGCCAGAGAGCGGTCATTGCCAGAACTCTGCTTCTGAATACTCCGGTGCTGGTATTTGATGATTCCCTTTCTGCCGTGGATGCTGCCACGGATGCGCAGATACGTGCCGGACTGGAAAAGTCAAGGCATGGAAGAACTGCGGTTATCATAAGCCACAGGATCAATACGGTAATGAACGCGGATAATATCATAGTAATGCAGGACGGAAGGATAGCAGAGGAAGGAACTCATGAGGAGCTTCTGAGAATCGGAGGGCTCTACAGCAGAATATTCAGGCTTCAGCATGGCACCGCCGACTCTTCGGACGATGCGAATACAGGACTTGAGGGTCGGGAGCATCTGACAGAGACTATGGGTAAGGAGGACGGAAAATGAACAAAAAACTGCCGTTTTTCGGAATTCCTTATCTGATGAGATTCATCCGGCCCCACTGGAGACTGATCACCGGAGTGATCATTTTTATGGGTGCCGGCAGTCTTATGGAATCGGTATTTCCGCTCTTTCAGAATTATGCCATCAATCATTATATAGGAGAGGGAACTCTGGACACTGTCCCGTTATTCATTCTTCTTTATACGGGAATGCTGCTCGTTCAGGGTCTGCTGAACGGTCTGGGAAGCTTTGCCGCGTCCAAGGCCGAGGTAAGAGTGGGAAGAGACATTAAGCAGGCATGCTTTGATCATATTCAGAGGCTGTCATTGTCATACTTTCATAAAAACAGTGTGGGATATATTCACTCAAGGATGATATCTGATCCGGACAGGATAGGCGTACTTGTGAGCTGGAGCCTGATGGATCTCACGATTGATGTGTTTTATATTATAGGAATAATGTTCGTGATGTCCCGGCTCAGCATGCCTTTATGCATTCTGCTGATGTGTGCCATCCCGATCGAGATACTTGTCACAGCGGTATTTCAGAAGCCGATCGCAGGTGCGGGCAGGGAGGTCAGGGAGAGAAGCGGAATGATCACCGGTCTTTTTAACGAGGGGATCACCGGGGTCAGGACCATCAAAGCGCTGGATGCGGGAGACCGTCTGGGAAAGGAATTCACCCTGGAGACAAGAAGGCTTTCCGAAGCCGGGATCAGGGCGGGAAGGTTCAGGTCACTGTATAACGGCTGCATCGTATTTTGTGCCGGAGCGGCGCTGGCTCTTATTCTCAGGGTAGGAGGAAGGCTTACGGCAGAGGGAGCGATGATGGTCGGAACCCTGTCGGTATTTATGAATTACGCGCTCTCGCTGGCGGCATATGTTCAGGCTCTGGTAAATACTGTGTCGAACCTGATCAGCACCCAGGTCAATATCGAAAGGGTGGCGGATCTTCTCAATGAAAAGCCGGAGATAGAGGACAGCGAAGAGGTCAGAAGACAGTACGGGGATATCTTTGATCCTAAATTTGAGAACTGGGAGGAGGTATCCGGAGATATGGAGCTTAAGAATGTCACCTTCAGATATCCGGGAACGGAAACCGATGTTCTGAAGGATTTCAGCCTGAAGTTCCCAAAGGGGAAAATGACCGCTATAGTGGGAGAGACCGGTGCAGGAAAAAGTACTGTTGTGAATCTGCTGTGCAGGTTTTATGAGCCCGGTTCGGGAGAGGTACTGCTGGACGGGATCGACATAAGAAAACGCAGCCGCGCATGGCTCAGCAGTCACGTTGGCTATGTTCTTCAGAATCCTTATCTGTTTGATGCCACTATCAGAGATAACCTGAGATACGGCAAGGCCGATGCCACGGATGAAGAGCTGATGAGGATCCTGAAGGAGCTGGGAGCCGAGGAGCTGGTGACAAAGCATGAGAAAGGGCTGGATACCATGGTCGGTGAGGGCGGCAGTCTGCTGTCCGCAGGAGAGAGGCAGATAATCAGCTTTGCCAGAGCTATGGCGGCAGATCCGGACATTCTTATACTGGATGAGGCAACGGGAAGTATAGACACACTGACGGAGCAGAGGCTGCAGCGGCAGCTCGCACGGCTTACAGAGGGCAGAACCGTCATTGCCATAGCCCACAGACTGTCTACGATCAGAAGCGCAGACTGTATCGTGGTGATGAAGGACGGCAGGATAGAGGAAAGCGGCACACATGAGGAACTGATGGCAAAGGGAGGCTATTATTCGGAGCTCTGCACGGATTCACAGTTACTGCAGCAGCCGTATACGGCGTATTGTAAATGTGCTTTGCCTGATGATGAATAGTCTGAGAAAATTTCTTGTATACAGCACTGTTATTCTGCTATAATATTACGAACGCTCGGAGCGGTTTCGGAATGTGAAAGACAGGCAGGCACAGCCGGTATATATGCAGTACGAAACGCTCTTACATCAACAGCATATAACATCACTGATCGCAGCTTTGCCGGCGGGATATGCCGTCAGGGCTATGATTTGATGTTTTTAACTATTAAATCACACCATTATCAGAGGAGGAATGAAAATGGCGCTGTACAGCAAAGTCGATACTTCGATGAATTTTGTCGGCAGAGAAAAGGAAGTGGAAAAGTTCTGGAAGGATAACGATATATTCCAGAAATCGATCAAGGAGCACGAGGGAGATCCGAGCTATGTATTTTACGACGGACCTCCGACGGCAAACGGCAAGCCGCATATAGGACATGTTCTGACAAGATGCATCAAGGATCTTATACCGCGTTACCAGACCATGAAGGGCAAGATGGTACCGAGAAAAGCCGGCTGGGACACCCACGGTCTTCCAGTGGAGCTTGAGGTAGAGAAGCAGATCGGAATCGACGGAAAGGAACAGATCGAGTCCTACGGCATAGCTCCTTTCATTGAGCTTTGCAAGGAAAATGTCTGGAAATATAAGGGCATGTGGGAGGATTTCTCCTTTACCGTAGGCTTCTGGGCCGATATGGAGCACCCGTATGTGACATATTATGATGACTATATCGAGTCTGAGTTCTGGGCTCTTAAGGAGATCTGGAAAAAGGGACTGCTCTATAAGGGCTTCAAGGTCGTGCCTTACTGCCCGCGCTGCGGAACCCCGCTTTCATCCCATGAGGTCGCACAGGGCTATAAGGATGTCAGGGAACGTTCGGCTATCGTTCGTTTTGAATGTGTCGGAGAGGATGCTTATATTCTGGCATGGACAACCACTCCATGGACTCTTCCATCAAACGTTGCTCTCTGCGTAAACCCTGATGAAACATATGTCAAGGTCAGGGCTGAGGACGGAAAGGTATATTATCTGGCGGACGCACTCAAGGGCATTCTCGGGGAGAATATCGAGGTCCTTGAGACAATGAAGGGAACAGAGCTTGAGTACAAGGAGTATGTTCCTTTGTTCAGAACCGCTGCGGATATGGCAGTAAAGCAGCGTAAAAAGGCTCATTATGTGACATGCGATACGTATGTTACCATGAGCGACGGTACCGGAGTAGTACATATCGCTCCTGCCTTCGGTGAGGACGATGCCAAGGTCGGCAGAAGATACGATCTTCCTTTTGTTCAGCTTGTTGACGGCAAGGGCAACATGACCGGAGGAGAGGAATGGGACGGAGTATTTGTTAAGAAGGCCGACCCTATGGTGCTTAAGAATCTTGAGAGCAGAGGACTTCTTTTTGACGCTCCGGTATTCGAGCACAGCTATCCTCATTGCTGGAGATGCAATACACCGCTGATCTATTATGCAAGAGAGTCCTGGTACATCGAAATGAGCAAGGTAAAGGACGACCTTGTAAGAAACAATGCCACCATCAACTGGATACCTGAGTCTATCGGCAAGGGTCGTTTCGGAGAGTGGATCGAGAACGTTCAGGACTGGGCTCTTTCGAGAAACCGTTACTGGGGAACTCCTCTCCCTATCTGGGAATGTGAATGCGGATGCAGAGAGTGCGTGGGAAGCAGAAAGGAGCTCCGGGAAAACAGCACAAACTATGAAGAGGTTCTGGCAAGGCTTAAGAGCGAAGGAGACAAGGGCTGGAGCGAAGAGGGCGGAATAGAGCTGCATCGTCCGTATATCGATCAGGTAAAGCTGAGATGTCCTGAGTGCGGAAAAGAGATGACCAGAGTGACGGATGTTATCGACTGCTGGTTTGATTCGGGTGCAATGCCTTTTGCACAGCATCATTATCCGTTCGAGAATCAGGAGCTCTTTGAGAAGGAATTCCCGGCACAGTTCATATCCGAGGCTGTTGACCAGACCAGAGGCTGGTTCTATTCACTGCTGGCAGAGTCGACGCTGCTCTTTAACAAGGCGCCTTATGAAAATGTAATCGTACTCGGTCATGTTCAGGACGAGAACGGACAGAAGATGTCCAAGTCCAAGGGCAATGCCGTGGATCCTGTGGAGGCTCTGGAGACCTACGGAGCAGATGCCATCAGATGGTATTTCTATACAAACTCTGCGCCTTGGCTTCCTAACAGATTTTACGGAAAGGCTGTAGTTGAGGGTCAGAGAAAGTTCCTCGGAACTCTCTGGAACACATATGCCTTCTATATTCTGTATGCGAATATTGACGGCTTTGATCCGACAAAGCATGAATTGAGAAAGGAAGGACTTCCTGTTATGGACAGGTGGATCCTTTCAAAGATGAACAGCATGATCGAGGCTGTAGACAGAAATATGTCTCTGTACAGGATACCTGAGGCATGCGCGGCGCTGGAGGATTTTGTCGACGATCTGTCCAACTGGTACGTAAGAAGAAGCCGTGAGCGTTTCTGGAAGAAGGGCATGGAGCAGGATAAGATAGACGCCTATATGACACTGTACACAGCTCTGCTGAATACAGTTCTCTGTGCGGCACCGTTCATTCCGTTTATGACGGAGGCGATCTACAGGAACATGGTATGCTCGACAGATCCTTCTGCCAGAGAGTCGGTACATCTCTGTGACTTCCCGGTTTGCGATAACAGCCGTATCGATAAGGAGCTGGAGCAGTCCATGAAGGAAATGCTCAGTATCGTTATCCTCGGCAGAGCTGCAAGAAATACCTCAGGTCTCAAGAACCGTCAGCCTATCGCAAACATGTTTGTAAGATCGGATATGGAGCTGGGAGATTACTACAAGGATATTCTGAAGGATGAGCTCAATCTGAAGAATGTGGAGTTCAGAAGCGATCTAAGAGAATTTACGGCATATACCTTTAAGCCGCAGCTTAAGACCGTGGGACCTAAGTATGGCAAGAATCTCGGATTTATCAGACAGCAGCTGTCAGAGATCGACGGCTCTGCCGCTATGGATGAGCTTAACGAGAAGGGCGCGCTGTCCTTTACCGCTCCTGACGGAACAGCTATAGAGCTTACAAGAGACGATCTGCTGATCGATTCTGCAAAGAAGGATGGATTTGTGACAGAAGAGGATGCACATACAACGGTCGTTCTGGATACAAACCTTACCGCAGAGCTCATCAATGAGGGTCTGATGCGAGAGATAATCTCAAAGGTCCAGACCATGCGTAAGGAAGCAGGCTTTGAGGTCATGGATCGTATCGTTATCAGCTATCAGGGCTCTGAGAAGCTGGATGCTGTAGTTGAGAGCTACGGTTCTGTGATAACTCATGACTGCATGGCGGAGAGGCTTGAAAAGGCGATCCCTCACGGATATGTAAAGAGCTGGGATATTAACGGCGAAAGCGCTGAGATCGGTGTGGAGAAGGTTCAGAACTGATTCGGGATATAAAACGGCGGAAGACTGCGTAATGCGGGCTTCCGCCGACGTGCTGACATTTATTGCATACAGCAGGCGTTTTTTGTAAGTGCTTTCAGTCAGTGCTTTTAAGTATGATTTCGGAGGAAAAATAAAGAGAATATGACAAAGATCGATGTGATCTCCGGCTTTCTCGGAGCCGGAAAAACTACTTTTATCAAGAAGCTCGTTTCAGAAGTGCTTAAAAATGAAAAGGTGATCCTGATCGAAAACGAATTCGGCGAGATTGCCATTGACGGAGGCTTCCTCAAGGATTCGGGCATTGAGATCAAGGAGATGTCACAGGGCTGTATATGCTGTTCCCTTGTAGGCGATTTTGAAAAGGCGCTTAAGGAGGTCATCGATACCTTTAAGCCTGAGCGTGTGGTAATTGAGCCTTCGGGTGTAGGCAAGCTTTCGGATATAATGAAGGCAGTCACAGATGCATCGGCACATCTTGATGTGGTGCTCAATTCAGCAGTCACGATCGTAGACGCGAAGAAATGCAAAATGTATATGAAGAATTTCGGAGAGTTCTTCAACAATCAGGTCCAGTATGCCGGAACGATAGTATTAAGCAGAACCGATATAGCGGATCAGGCTGTTGTGGATGCCGATGTGGCAATGATCAGAACCATCAACGAGAGTGCGGAGATAATTACAACTCCTGTAAGCGAGCTGAAGGGCGAGCGTCTTCTGGAGATAATCGAGAAGAGAGACGACATGCTCGAGGAAATGAGACGCGAGGCTCTGAGTGAGCCGGACGGTGAGAGCGAAGAGGAGCACATGGCTCATCATCACCACGGTGAGCACTGCGGCTGCCATCATCATCACCATGAGCATGATGAGGAGCATGAGCATGACGAGGAGTGCTGTCATGAGCATGAGCATCACCATGACCACGACCATGATGAGCACTGCGGCTGCCATCATCATCACCATGAGCATGATGAGGAGCATGAGCATGACGAGGAGTGCTGTCACGACCACGAGCATCATCACGATCATGATCATCACCATCACCATCATCACGGTCATGATGCAGATGAAGTATTTGAGTCCTTCGGCTGGACAAATGTTCCTCCTGTTACAAAGGAAAGACTGGACAGCATTCTTGCGGGACTTTCAGAGGATGACAATGCTTCGGTGCTTCGCTCCAAGGGAATGATCAAGGCGGCAGACGACGATGCATGGTATTACTTCGATCTGGTTCCGGGTGAGTATGAGATAAGAAAAGGCGAGCCGGACTACACAGGCAAGGTATGCGTGATCGGAAGCGGACTTAATGAGTCTGAGCTTAAGGCACTGTTCTTCGGCGCCTGATATTTTCCTTAAGGAGAAGATTAAAGCCGGAGTACTTTAAGAGGACTACTGATGATAGATGAAATTAGAAATGACGAGATACCTGTATTCCTGATCAACGGATTTCTTGAATCCGGAAAGACCTCCTTCATAGCATATACCTTAAATGAAGATTATTTCCATATAGGCGGAAACACTCTCCTTATTGTATGCGAGGAGGGAGAGGTCGAATATGATGCGGCTCTTCTCGGCAGAGAGAGAACCTTTATGATCACAGCTGAAAGTAAGGAAGAGCTGACAAAGAGCTTTTTGGATGAGCAGCTGAGGAAGCATCGCTGCGAGAGAGTTGTCATTGAATACAACGGAATGTGGGGGGATCCGGGAGAGATAGAATTCCCGGATAACTGGGTGCTTTACCAGCAGATCACCCTTATGGACGGCGCTACCCTCGGTGCGTATCTCAACAATATGAAGGCGCTGATGGGACCGATGCTGAAAAATACCGAGCTTTGCATCGTAAACCGCTGTGACGGAAAGACCCACGATGAGCTGGTGAATTTCAAAAGACAGCTCAGACCTATGATGCAGCAGGGCTCCATGCTTGTTATGGAGAACAGGTACGGAGAGATCGAGCTGGAGACCCTTGATGAGGAGCTGCCTTATGACGTAAGCGGAGATACCGTGATAATCAAGCCGGAGCACTACGGTACATGGTATCTGGATGCGAGGGATTATCCTCAGAGATATGTGGGAAAGACCGTGGATTTCACGGCACAGATCATGAAATCCAGAGAATTTGACAGGAATATGTTCGTTCCTGGCAGAATGTGTATGACATGCTGTGAGAATGATATGGCATTTCTCGGTTATCTTTCTGTCTATAAGGGAATCGATAATTACAGAGAAGGTGCATGGGTCCATATCAAGGCTCTGTTTACGGTTAAGGAGCGCCCGGAGTATGATGGAGAGGGACCTGTGCTGGAGGTCAGGGAAATGACTCTTACCGGAGCTATCAGAGAGCCGGCCGGCTTCTGAGCCGACAGCACTGCTGCAGCCGGGAGGCGGAGCAGTGATCCAAATGCATCAGACTAAAGAAACCAACAATAGAAACAGTTTCAGATGGGAAATAACAATACTCACAAAATAATAATAGCTCCGGGCTCCTCGGATGTTGAGGTCAAGAGATCTCATTTTCTTGGTGTGCTTAAGGCGGTAAGATCCGAGGACGAGGCCAGAGCATTTATCGAAGAGGTAAGGAAAAAGCATTACGATGCCAGACATAACTGCTTTGCTATGCGTATCGGAACTCCGGACAGCGTAATGGAAAAATCGGGAGATGACGGCGAACCTCAGGGAACCGCAGGAAGACCTATGCTGGAGCTTTTGAAGGGAGCCGGTCTTTATGATGTCTGTGCGGTGGTGACCAGGTATTTCGGAGGCACTCTTCTGGGTACAGGAGGTCTGGTAAGGGCTTACTCGGATTCTCTGAGGGAAGCCATAGACAGATCTGAAACAGCAGAGCTCGTTGTCGGAAGACAGCTCAGGATCACCTGCGGCTACAGTCTTGCAGAAAGGATACGGAGGCTTGCTGCCGGAATGAAGCTCCATGCGGTAAAAGAGGAGTTTGCTGCAGATTGTACTCTTACTTATCTTGTAAGGCAGCAGGATGCGGCAGCATTTTCCGAAAAGGTGACTGAGCTCAGTCTCGGTTCGTCAGAACCGGTCGACGAGGGCGAAGTACTGTTTGCGGACGGAGAGAGACCTTTCATTTACGGCTGAAAGCCGCAGTGATGCAGCTGAGACCTCAGCAAGTACCGGGTTTTAACGGGATCTGACGGCAATATCGGGTGCAGCTTCAGCTGAGGTATGCAGGAGAAGAACCGTAAGGAAAAGACCTATGAGGAGAGTATCGTAATATGATCAATTACCAGGAAGAAATAAAGCGTTTCAAGCCTTCTCTGGATGTGGACAATATTGAGGAGGCAATAGCAGGCATGAGTCTGACGGATATGAATGACCTGATGATGCAGCTGGTTCAAAATGCTGCCTTAGGAGCCTCACAGCAGAGTACAGGCGCAGCTCGTCCGCAGACAGACGAAGATTCGGAATATAACCAGACCCCAGATGAAGGATAAGACAAGTTTCAGAAAAATTGCAAACGCATATTATAATATCGGACTGCAGAGAGCACAGCTGAATGATCTGACCGGAGCGGCGGGTTATCTTAAGGAAGCGCTGCATTACGACAAGTACTGTATTGAAGCAAGAAATCTGCTGGGACTGATCTTCTATGAAATGGGAGAGACAGCGGACGCACTGGTTCAGTGGATCATTAGCTGCAATTTTGAACCGGATCCGGACAGAAATATTGCAGATCATTATCTGAACGAGATCCAGAGAAAGACCTCGGTCATAGAAAATGATTCGGATCTGGTAAAAAGATTCAATCAGGCTCTGAATATCGCACAGAACGGCGGCGAGGATTTTGCAATCATAGAGCTCAGGGATATAACAAAAAAGAAGCCTAATTTCGTCAAGGCTCAGCTGCTGCTGGCGCTGCTGTATATGCAGGAAGACGAACATATCAAGGCAGGCAGAGCACTGCTGGAGGTGCTCGAGATAGACCATAACAATCCTCAGGCAGGCGTGCTTATGGAGGAGGTCAAGAAGCTGACTGGAAAATCCGAGATCGAAAAGGCTAAGCTCAAAAATGCCTTTTCTCACCGTGAGCTGGAGGATGGGGATGTGATAATCCCCAGACAGGAAAGGACGACCGGAGGCGGAAGGATAGCACTGTATATCGTCAGCGGAGTGCTTCTCGGTCTGATGATTTTTTATCTGCTTATACTGCCTGCCATAAGAAGAGGATATGTAGATGAGCTGAATGACAGTATCGCAAAAAACAGCTCCGAGATGAGCAGTATAAATGCCAGATACGGAATGCTGGACGAATCCTTCAGAGAGCTCAATGAAAAATATCTGGATGTCAGCAAAAAGCTTAATGCCTATGAGGCTGAAAATGCTGCATTTACCGAAATGTATGAAAAGCTGAACGGCATTGTCGGAAGCATGAATGAGGGCAATATTGAAGAAGCGGTAAATTCATATCTGTCCGTGGACAGATCTCTTATAACTGCGGAGCCGCTGCTGAGTCAGCTGCAGGATGTGGACAGGCTGATGCTTAACGAGGCATTTGACAGTATCGTACAAAGGGGTACAGATAACTGGAATGCGGGAGATAAGGAAAAGGCTGAATATTATTATCTGCTCGCTCTTGACATCAAGACTGACGATCCGGAGGCAATGTACCTGCTCGCAAGACTGTATCAGTCTCAGGACAGGATAACTGAAGCGAATGTGCTGTTTGACAGAATAGTCGGAGAACACCCGGAAAACAAGTATGCTCAGAAGTCAATCGAAGCCAGAGGCTATTGACAGAGTGAGTTCATAGACGGAGTGAGTTCATAGACAGAGTAAGGTCACAAACAGAGTAAGGTCATCGACAGAGTAATGTCATCGACAGATTGAGGCTCCTGACAGATTGAGGCTCCTGACAGACAGTATCTGCTGACCGGGTGAGTAAAAGACCATGAGGTGTATATGATAACAAAGAGAGAAGACATAAGAAACGTAGCGATCATAGCGCATGTAGATCACGGCAAGACCACACTGGTAGATGCACTTTTGCATCAGAGCGGAATATTCCGCGAGAATCAGGAGGTTGCGGAAAGAGTAATGGACTCCAATGCCATAGAGCGTGAGAGAGGAATCACCATACTTTCAAAGAATACCGCCATACAGTACAGGGATCATAAGATCAATATAGTGGACACTCCGGGACATGCGGATTTCGGCGGAGAGGTGGAACGAGTTCTGAAAATGGTAGACGGCGTATGTCTGCTGGTGGATGCATTCGAAGGACCTATGCCCCAGACTAAATTCGTTCTCGGAAGAGCTATGGAGCTGGATCTTCCTGTAGTGGTCTGCATAAACAAGATAGACCGTCAGGGCGCAAGACCGACTGAAGTGGTGGATGAGGTTCTGGAGCTTCTGCTGGATCTCGGAGCAAGTGATGAGCAGATAGACTGTCCTTTTGTATTTGCATCCGCAAGAGCCGGAGTAGCAGGACTGGATCCGGATGTAATGGCAGATAATATGCAGCCGCTGCTGGATACGATAATTGAGCATATTCCGTGCCCGACCGGAGATCCGGACGAGCCGCTGCAGATGCTTGTGTCAACCATAGATTATAATGACTATGTAGGACGTATCGGAGTGGGCAAGGTATCCAACGGAAAGATCAGAATAAATCAGCAGGTGGTAATCTGCAACCATCATTCCGACGAAAAGGTGATCCGTACAAAGATCTCCAAGCTCTATGAGTATGACGGCCTTGCGAGGGTCGAGGTTGAGGAGGCGGATATCGGATCGATAGTGGCCATCTCCGGAATTCCGGAGATACATATCGGAGATACTGTCTGTGCACCGGAAAAGGTAGAGCCGATTCCTTTCCAGAAGATCTCCGAGCCAACCATTGCCATGTATTTCATGGTAAATGATTCACCGCTGGCAGGAACGGAAGGCAAGTATGTAACATCAAGACATATCAGGGACAGACTGTTCAAGGAGCTTAATACAGACGTATCCCTCAGAGTGGAGGAGACAGCCAGCGCAGACAGCTTCAAGGTCTCGGGCAGAGGAGAACTGCATCTGTCGGTACTCATTGAGAATATGAGACGAGAGGGCTATGAATTTGCTGTTTCCAAGGCAGAGGTGCTCTATAAGACCGATTCAAACGGCAAGCCTCTCGAGCCAATGGAGATAGCTTATATTGATGTGCCTGAGGAATACAGCGGTACCGTTATTCAGAAGCTTACCCAGAGAAAGGGAGAGCTCGTGGGAATGGCTCCTGTAGGAGCGGGAAATACGAGGCTTCAGTTCTCCATTCCTTCCAGAGGTCTGATAGGCTACAGAAACGAGTTTCTGACAGATACAAAGGGTACAGGAATAATGAATACTGCCTTTGACGGATATGGACCGTATAAGGGAGATCTGTCCTACAGACCTACAGGCTCCATCATTTCCTGTGAAACGGGAGAATCCATCACCTACGGACTTTTCAATGCGCAGGAGAGAGGAATACTGTTTATCGGACCGGGAGAAAAGGTATATAACGGCATGGTAGTCGGACAGTCGCCGAAAACAGAGGATGTGGAGATCAATGTCTGCAAGACAAAGAAGCTTACAAACACCCGCGCATCGGGATCGGATGATGCTCTGCATCTGACTCCGCCTCGTATAATGTCTCTGGAGCAGTGTATGGACTTTATCGATACCGACGAGCTGCTGGAGGTAACACCTAAGTCACTCAGGATAAGAAAGAAGATTCTGGATCCGCTTCTGAGAAAGAGAGCATCCTTCAGGAAGGGAATGAACTGATTTTCAAATACATAGAAAGATACAGCGAAATGTGGCATCAAGGAGGATTCCACCGCAAATGCAATAATTTGTACATTTAAGGAGGAAAAACGATGTTTAGAGGATTTATCAAGACAGCAGCCGCTTCACCGCAGCTTCGTGTTGCGGACGTAGAGTACAATGTATGCAGGATCATTGAAATGATGAATACCGCATATGACGCGGGAGTCAAGCTGCTGGTCTTCCCGGAGCTGTGCATCACAGGTGCATCCTGCGGAGATATTTTCAGGCAGCAGAGACTGACAGATGCGGCCAGAGACGGGCTTCAGGACATTATCGACGCCAGCACAGATATGGACATGGTCATCTTTGTCGGCCTTCCGTATGAAAAAGACGGAAAGCTTTACGATGTCACAGCTGCTGTCAAGGATGGCTCTCTGCTCGGAATCGTTCCAAAGTCAAATGTCCGCGCCATGAACGAACTGAATCAGATCAGAGTGTTTGAGGATGGTCAGGAGATCCCTGAGATCATTGATACCGGACTGTTTTACGGGATCGGCGACGAGGAGCTGTTTGATGAGGAAGGACTTACCGAAGAAGACCTGAGCCGTATATCTTCAGAGCCTGGAAAAGATGACTTCTTCAGGATAGTAGACGATTTTGAAGCGGAAACAGGAGAAGGTGAAGAAGCATCAGAGGAAGTATCAGAAGGAAACACAGAGGATCACATGTCTGATGCTGATGAGGAAGACATAGATGATGACGGATTATTCTGGTGCGAGGATGAAGACGAGTATATTGCAGAGACCATAGAGGCTCCGTTCGGAGTGAACATCGTTTTCGAATGTACGGAGTTTGACGGTCTCAGCATTGCCGTTGAGATGGGCGAAGAGAGAAAGCTGCTTTATTCTCCTGGTGCAAGGCATGCCACAGCCGGAGCACAGATAATAGTCAATCCGTGTGCGGTTCCCGCTCTGGCAGGCTCCCTTAAGGATACCGAGGATGAGCTTAAGGCATATTCGTCCCGCATATGTGCTGCATATGTAAGAGCCGGAGCCGGCTGCTGTGAATCCACCACCGATTATGTATTTGACGGCAGCCGAATTATTACGGAGAACGGAAGTCTTCTGACCTCGGACACGGATCCTGAAAGCGGAATACTTATTACAGATATTGATTTTGAGATGCTCCGCATTGAGAGGAAGAATAACAGTGCCTTTATCAGGATGGACGAGCAGGATGCCGATGAGGATTATATCTTTGTGGGCTTTGAGTATTACGGACAGGAAAATGAAGAGCTTGACCGTATCATCGAGAAGAACCCGTTCGTCCCTGCTTCAAGGGAAGAGGAGCTGTGCGAAAGCATTCTTGATATTCAGGCAAGGGCTCTGGCAAAGAGACTGGAGCATACACGATCAAAAAGGATCGTGATAGGTCTTTCTGGCGGACTTGATTCCACCCTGACACTGCTGGCAGCGCTTCGTGCTGCCGAGATCAACGGCTTCGGACCGGAGTACATTCTCTGCCTTTCAATGCCTGCCTTCGGAACATCCGAGCAGACGAGATCAAACCTCAATGCTCTTGCGTCGGCTACCGGAGTAGAGCTCAGGGAGATAAATCTTAAGGAAAGCCTGCTGAGGCATTTTGCGGATATCGGTCATGCCGTGGATGTTCATGACAGTGCTTATGAAAATGCCCAGGCCCGCGAACGCACGCAGGTCCTCATGGATATAGCCAATATGGAGGGCGGTATCGTAGTGGGAACAGGAGACCTTTCCGAGGCCGCTCTCGGATGGTGTACCTACAACGGTGACCAGATGTCCATGTACGTGGTGAATGCCGATGTACCTAAGACCGTTATCAGACAGATAGTAGGCTGGACAGCAAGAACAACAGACAACAAGGATCTTTCCGAGGCACTGCTTGCTGTTCTCGGCACACCGATATCTCCGGAGCTGCTTCCTGTGGATGCGCAGGGACAGATCGGACAGAGGACCGAGGATATCGTAGGACCTTACGAGCTGCATGATTTCTTTATCTATTATATGCTCAGATACGGATATTCACCGGAAAGGATAGTATATCTGGCTGAAAATGCATTCAGAGGACAGTTCGGCAGAAGCGAGATCATCAAGTGGCTCGGTGTTCTGTATTCGAGGTTCTTTGCATCACAGTTCAAGCGCAGCGCATGCGTGGACGGTCCTAAGGTATTCTCTGTGGATCTGAGTCCGAGAGGCGAGCTGTGCATGCCTTCGGATGCGGTGGGAGAGCTTTGGAAAAAGGAAATAGAGCTCCTTAAATATGCGGACGAAACAGAGCTGCTCTGAAGAAAAGGAAAATGGACGGACGAAACAGAACTCCTCTGAAGATAAGGAAATGGACGGACGAAATAAAAAATTTATAGCTGAGCTTCAAAAGAAACCGAGACTTCGCCGGGAATCCGGGCTGTATATCATTGACGGACCCAAGATGGCCGGGGAGATAGAGCCGCAGGAGGCGGAAGAGATATTTGTGACAAAAGCTTTTCTTGCCTCCGAAGCAAGCTCTGCCTGTTCGGCACTTCTGAAGGAAAGACCCTACAGCGTAATACAGGATTCGGAGATGAAGCAGATATCTGATACTGTGTCTCCGCAGGGTATCCTTGTTATAGCGAGGCAGAGAAGACAATACGGAATATGTGAAATGCTTGCAGGAGCTTCTGAGCCGCTGATACTTATGCTTGAGACCATGCAGGATCCGGGAAACCTCGGAACTGTCCTAAGGACAGCGGAGGCGGCAGGAGTAAGCGGTATTATCATGAACCGTGAGACAGTGGATATTTATTCACCGAAGGTAGTCAGATCTACTATGGGAGCGCTGCTCAGAGTGCCGTTTACAGTGGCGGAGGATCTTACGTCTGCAGCGGAAAGACTTTCTTCGGGAGAGTTCACATCAGGCAGACCTGTAAGACTGCTTGCCGCCCACCTTGAAGGGGCTGTCGATTATGCCTCCGAGGATTATACCGGAAGCACCTGCATAATGATAGGGAATGAGTCCAGGGGACTGAGCAGGGAGCTTACAGCAAGGGCTGATGAACGGATATTGATTCCGATGTGCGGAGGCACCGAATCTCTCAATGCGGCGGTCGCTGCAGCAGTCATAAGCTTCGAGGCAGCCAGACAGAGGCGGCTTGTTAAAAAATAAGAATTATGATATAATTATTCACCCAAAAGGATAATAAGGAGAGGCATGGCTATCAAAGGCAGCTATTCACCGAGAAAGCTCGGAACGATCATTGATATGGCTCATATTATAATCGGTGTACTGATTATATTTATGGCCTTCTTTGCGATACTCAAACCTGCAAGATACATGTTTCTTTTTCCTGTTATATTCTTTCTGGCAGCTGTGCTCAGCCTGTTCAATTCATGGTTTTTATTTGCCACCTGTCAGAGAAATTCCAAAAAGAAAGCAGCCGGGATCATTTATATGATAGTCGGACTGCTGCTTTTGGCTGTTTTTATTATCAGTGCCATATCTATATGGATCAAGGGATGAATCAGAAAAGGACGGAAGTATCTTGGAAAAGGAAAAAGACAGATTTTTACAAAAGCTTGATACATTAAAATCGAAGGCGGCATCAAACGGCAATCAGCTTACCTATGAGTATATCAATGATGTATACAAGGAGGATCAGCTGGGACCGGATCAGCTGGATACTATTTTTGCTCATCTGGAAGCCTCGGGGATTGATATCATAAACTCAGACAGGGACAATGATGATATTATCCCGGATGAATTTGCAAATATCGATCTGGATAAGATCGACAGCATCGATGACGGGCTTGTGGACAGTCTGGATGACGACTTTGACGATGACAAGTTTGACGAGAAGGATATCGAGGATAACATCGACCTTGATGCCATCGATCTGCTTGAGGGAGTCGGAACCGATGATCCGGTAAGAATGTATCTCAAGGAGATAGGAACGGTGCCGCTGCTTTCCGCCGAGGAGGAGCTGGAGCTTGCCAAGAGAAAGGCGGAGGGAGACGAAAAAGCCAAGGACAGACTCATCGAAGCCAATCTTCGTCTCGTTGTCAGCATTGCCAAGAGATATACAGGACGCGGCATGAGCTTTCTGGATTTGGTTCAGGAGGGCAACCTCGGTCTCATGAAGGGCGTTCAGAAGTTTGATTATACCAAGGGCTACAAGCTGTCCACCTATGCCACCTGGTGGATCAGGCAGTCGGTGACCCGTGCTCTTGCGGACGGAGCCAGAACGATAAGAGTGCCGGTGCATATGGTGGAGACTATCAATAAGATCGCCAAGATGCAGAGAAAGCTGACTCTGGAGCTCGGATATGAGCCGAAGACCTCAGAGCTTGCCAAGGCGCTCGGAATGCCGGAGGAAAAGGTTGAAGAGATACTACAGATCGCAAGGGAGCCGGCATCACTGGAAACTCCTATCGGTGAGGAGGATGATTCGAACCTCGGCGATTTTGTTGCGGATCAGAACATTGTGACTCCGGAGCAGAATGTGGAGTCTGTAATGCTTAGAGAGCACATCGATACCCTGCTTGAAGATCTCAAGGAAAGAGAGAGACAGGTTATAGTCCGCAGATTCGGACTGGATGACGGTCATCCGCGCACATTAGAGGAGGTCGGACGGGAGTTCAATGTTACCAGAGAGCGTATCCGTCAGATCGAGGCCAAGGCTCTGCGCAAGCTGCGCCACCCCAGCCGCTCCAAGAAGCTGAAGGACTTCCTGAACTAATTAACTCTTTTTTGATAAGTATCTTTGATCTTTATCAAAAAGGCA
>JAQXPY010000153.1 GCA_029100885.1 Clostridiales bacterium
CTTTGCCTTCTTGCCCATCTCCGGGAAGAAACGTATCCTCTTACGGATATCCAGGAAAATGGTAGCCATGTCAAGGAATGCCTCATCCGGATTCTCATACATGATCCACATGATCTTGGCTGTATCGATAGCCGATCCGCCGCCTACCGCTATGATTACGTCAGGCTCAAACTCATGCATCTTAGGGAGTCCCTTCATGGCATCCTGGATCTGAGGGTCAACACGGATGTCAAAGAACTCTGCGGTTGCGATACCCATATCATGAAGCTGCTTAACGATAGCATCGCATGCGCCAAGCTTCCAGAGTGTCGTATCGGTAACGATGAAGGCACGCTTGAAGTTATAAACATCCTTCATTTCCTTGAGCGCTACAGGTGTGCAGCCTGTCTTGTGGTAAACCTTCTTAGGAAGCTGCAGCCAGAGATTGTTCTCCTTGCGGACCTGAACGACTCTGACGTCGATAAGCTGCTCGCACTGGGTATTGCCCATATATGAAGATCCGCCTGCGGATCCAGGTCCCAATGTAAGAGACGGAGCAACGCCGAAGTTATACAGATCACCGATTCCGGCAAAGGATGTCGGCATATTGATAATGATACGTCCTGCCTTCATGCGCTTTCCGAATGCTTCGATCTCCTCTTCCCTAGTAGGATCGATATACATTGCTGCGGAATGTCCCGGACCGCCCTCTGCCACGAGAGTAGCGCAGATATCAAATGCCTCGTCGAGATCCTTGGCTCTGTACATGCCGAGGAGTGTTGTCAGCTTCTCGTTAGCCCACGGATTGTCATGTGAGCAGCTGTCTGTCTCATATACAAGCACCTTTGTGTCATAAGGAACAGAAAAGCCTGCCATCTCCGCAAGTCTGGATGCTGTCTGTCCTACTGCGCCCGGCTTTACACCGTGTGTTACAGGGTTGAAGAATACTTCGCCGACAGCATTTGCCTCTTCGTCATTAAGGAAGTAGCATCTTGCGTCCTTAAGAAGAGCCTTGACCTCATCATATACACTGTCAAGAACCGTAATATGCTGCTCTGCTGCGCAGATCATACCGTTATCAAAGGTCTTGGAATGAATGATAGACTCAACTGCCATGCGAAGATCAGCTGACTCATCGATAATAACATTACAGTTTCCAGGACCAACGCCGAGAGCCGGCTTGCCTGATGAATAAGCAGCCTTAACCATTCCCGCGCCGCCTGTAGCCATGATGAGATCAACGCTCTGCATGAGAACAGGTGAGATCTCCAGTGAAGGCTCAGAGATCCAACTGATAACATTCTCCGGAAGTCCTGCCTCGATAGCTGCGTTTCTCATGATCCTTGCTGCTTCGATCGAGCACTTTACAGCGTGCGGATGAGGAGAAAGGATAATGGCATTTCTTGTTTTAAGTGCCATCAGCACCTTATATATCGTTGTTGATGTAGGGTTTGTTGTAGGAGTAATAGCAGCTATAACGCCCTTTGGTGTAGCGATCTTCTTTGTTCCGAAGGCCTTGTCCTCTTCAATTACTCCGCAGGTCTTGACATGACGCATATAGTTCCAGACATGCTCGGATGCATACTGGTTCTTTGTGATCTTATCAACAAGAACGCCGTAGCCTGTCTCCTCGCATGCCATCTTTGCAAGCGGAATACGCATCTTGGATGCTGCCATAGCCGCCTTTTCACAGATAGCGTCTACCTGCTCCTGTGTAAACTGAGCGTACTTTTCCTGATCCGCTCTGATAAGAGGCAGCGCCTCGTTCAGTGATTCGATTGAATTAATATATAACTCTTTTGCCATTATCCTTTTCCCCCATTTCCCCAGGACTCAAGCTGCA
Organism: Clostridiales bacterium; assembly: GCA_029100885.1. Taxonomy (GTDB): domain Bacteria; phylum Bacillota; class Clostridia; order Lachnospirales; family Lachnospiraceae; genus Avilachnospira. The sequence continues at coordinate 1,823 of JAQXPY010000153.1, forward strand.
GGAATTGTATTTTCCTGTGAACAATTCTTATCGTAAGCCCACAATATCAAATGGGAAAATAAAAGTAAATAATAGTTATAAAACTAACGTGATGAATATTTTTTTAACATTTTAGACAAATATTTAACGTAATGTCAGAAAATTTTATGCAGTTTTAACAGTATTTCTATTTTTTCAGCATTGTTTCAAAATATCTTGTATGCGAACCGTTTTCGTCTTTAATCATGCTGAAAAAACGCTCCCGTTTTGCATGTATTTAAATATTACTGCGATATTTCCTCTAAGAAAAAGGATCCGCCTGCTGTAAAGCCTGCGAATCCTTTAATGATAATTCCTGAATAATTATTCTTGTATATGATGTATTCCCGTCACAGCTTTGCTCCGAGGATAGTCGGAAGCAGAAGGCTAATAGGCTCAATGTATGTAACAAGCAGTACACATACGATGAGCGCTGCAATAAACGGAATGACCTTCTTTGAGATTCCCTCAAGTCCGACATTTGCAACTCCGCATGCAACAAAAAGGTTGCATCCGAACGGCGGCGTCACCTGACCTACCGCAAGGTTCGTACAGATGATCATGGCAAAGTGTATCGGGTTGACTCCTATCTCCGTAATGATCGGGAAGAATATCGGAACCAGAATGATCAGCGCTGCCGTCGTATCCATAAATGTTCCTACTACGAGCAGCATAACGTTTATAAGAAGCAGAATGACGAT
>JAQXPY010000154.1 GCA_029100885.1 Clostridiales bacterium
GCAAGATAGCGTTCGTAACATAATGCATGGAAAAAGAACAGGCAGCATAGTATTGATAGTACTATACTGCCTGTATATTCTGCTTATATTCTCCAATTCTGCCCAGACAGCGTCTGAATCTTCACAGCGGAGTCTCCGTATAGTACAGCAGCTCAACAGTCTGTTGTTTGGCGGAGCAGACATCATTTCCGAACACCTTATCAGAAAGGCAGCGCATTTTACTGAATTTGCAGGTCTGGGTACACTTGGATATGCTTGCGTGAAAAGAATCATCAGCGCATTCCTGACATACAGACCGTCGGAGGCTTGTTCAATTTCTCACTCAGCTGCTCATTCAGCCGCTCTGCCAGCCACTCAGTCAACTGCTTATTCAGCCGCCCTTATAGCCGTCTTTTCAGCGGCAGCCTCCTCCGTGTTTTTCGGCTTGCTTACAGCACTGACGGACGAGACCATACAGCTCTTTGTGGAGGGAAGATCAGGTCAGATAACCGATGTCTGGATCGACTTTGCCGGTGTATGCTTCGGAACCGCTGCCGCAATTCTTTGCAAACTCTTTAAACACATGGCTTTTGGTTTGTGATATTCTTAAAAAAAGAGACTTATTATTATGTTGACGCCGCTTCTCTGACTTAAAATGGCAGATGATATGCGGACACGGTACATGCATATGGAAGAAAAAAAATATACATCGGATGAACCCATCAGAATAGTTGTTTTTGAAAAATCAGGAACACCGAGACAGTTCAAGCTTGAGCACAGTGTCAGGATAGGCTACGGCAGACCGGAGGGTGTGAGAGACGGTGTGCTGTATCTGGATTATGAATTTCTTGATGAGAAGCAGTCCGAGCTTACGAAAGAAGCAGACGGCAGCTGGAGCTTTGCGGATACTTCTGATAAAAACGACTGTTCTCTTAACGGCAGCAGCATAGACGACGGGCGCAGTGTAAAGCTCAATAACAGGGATACTGTCAGAATCCGTGACCGGCATACAGGTTATGAATTCAGCTTCATCTTCCTGTTTGATTTTAAGATCGATATTGAGTGGAAGGTGATCCCTCTGCAGAAAAAGCAGAACGTGGTGCATTTCTTCAGCCATCTTCCTGAAGAAGAGGCAATGAAGCTGGACAGGGACAATGCTCTTTCTGATGTGGATGAGCACCATGCGCTGCTCAGAACCGTGGACGATCAATGGACTGTCGAGGATGTCAATACACACCGTGGAGTATATGTAAATAACGAAAAGATAGACGGGATCCGCAAGCTTCATTTATTCGACGTTGTCATGATAGGAGATACCCTGTTCCTCTGCCAGAAGGGACAGGTCTCCTACAACAACAAGATGAAGAAAAAAAACAGGCTGGCGATCCATATCGAGGAACGGGCTGTCTGGAACATGCTCAAAAAGAGAAAGCTGATCTCGGATATCGATCTGGTCATCGACCCGGGCAATCTGGTACTGATTCTCGGAGGCTCCGGAGCCGGCAAGACGACCTTTATCAATGCTGTCACAGGCTATGAAAAGGCCGACGCTACCATAAGCGAGGGAGGAGTCGATATTTATGAAAATTATGACCAGATCAAATATGAGATAGGCTTTGTTCCTCAGCAGGATCTGTTAAGAGGCGAGGATACTGTTATCAGTACCTTAAACAATGCCGCACAGATGAGGATGCCGAAGTATCTCTCAAAGGAGGATAGAGAAAAACGTGTATCGCAGGTTCTCGGCATCTTCGGACTGGAATCCGTTAAAAAGTCTCTCGTGGAGAAGCTTTCGGGAGGACAGAGAAAGAGACTGTCGATAGCAGTGGAATTCATGGCGGATCCTTCATTGTTCATTCTGGACGAGCCTGACTCCGGACTTGACGGCGTTATGGCAAGAGAACTGGTGGAGCAGCTTCGCCACATTGCGGACCAGCAGAAGATCGTTATGGTCATTACCCATACTCCGGACAGAGTAATCGATCTTTTTGATCAGGTAATAGTACTGGCAAAGGACAGCAGCAAGGTGGGGCGTCTGGCATTTTTCGGAAGCATCAGCGAAGCAAAGCGGTTTTTCGGAAAGGACAGCATGGAGGGCATAGTCCGTGCCATAAACTCTGCAGAGGAGGGCGGCGAGGGCCGCGCCGATGAATTTGTTGCCCGCTATAAGACCGAATATGATAACGGAGTAAGATTGGAGGAGCTGATCACAGACCGGAAAGAAAACGATACTCCTCGTTCCTCGGGAATCGGAAAATCGGAGTCTGCTGAGGATCCGTTCCTTCGAAGCGTCACTGCCGAGGCATACGGCTACGGGGGAAACGCATCCCCATCGGCCGGCTTCGGAGCGGCCGGAAGAGGTACGGCAGACCGACGGGATAAAGGGCGTGATTCCGGAGGCTCAGGCTATGGAGAAGAGGGAATTTTCAGGATCGAGGATGCAGAACCTGAGCATATGGGACGGCTTGGACAGATAAAGGTCTATCTTGGCAAGCTGATGAGGCTGTTCATCACTCAGGGAGACTGGAAGGTGATCCCTATGGCAGTCGTGATCTCTGTTTTGATTGCCATGGTTGTCGGAGGAAGGATCTTCGGAGATATGGACGGCACCAGACTGGGCTCCTTTGCCGTGGTCTGTGTATGCATCTGGAACGGATTTTTCAATTCCATTCAGGTGGTCTGCCGTGAACGTGCTATCATCAAGAGAGAACACAGATCGGGACTGCATATCACCTCGTATATTGCGGCCCACATGATATACCAGGCATTCATATGCATGGCTCAGGTAGTCATATTTATTGTGTGCTTCAATGTGCTGGGCATAAACATGCCTGCAAAGGGAGCTGTGACAGGGTCGTTTCTTGTGGATTTCTGCATCACCCTGTTCCTGATCACCTATGCGGCTGATATGATGGCTCTGATGGTCTCCTGTATAGTCGGAAATACTACAACGGCCATGACGGTCATGCCTTTCCTGCTGATCATTCAGCTGGTTTTTTCAGGCATAGCGTTTCCGCTTGCAGGCAATCTGGAAAAGGCCTCCAATCTTACCTTAAGTAAATGGGGCTCCTATGCCATCTGCTCAGATTCCGACTATAACAGTCAGCCGAACACGATCCTGTATTCGGCGATCAATCAGTTCAGGGGATTCGAGCCTGTGGATATTCTGCTGCAGTATATCGATACGCATAACGACCTCCGCTGGAAGATGGATATGTGGAATTCCGAGAATATGCAGAACCCTGATTATGAGTTCAGCAGGAAAAATGTCGGAAAGCAGTGGGGCATTCTTTTGGGATACGCTGCCTTATATGCTCTGATCGGAACAGCTGCTCTGGAAAATATCGACAGGGACAAGCGCTGAGGAACGTTCTCTGCGAAAACAAAGCACATTCCGGATTGAGAACGTCACCTGACATTGAATCGAGGTATTATTAATCGTAACCATACAAAATCATAACCTCAAAAAATAAGGAAGATAGAATGCTTTGAATAATAAAACTATAAGCCGCAGCCGGGCCGCTGCGGCTGCTCTGACCATACTGACCGTAATATTTATTCTGTCCGCCTCCGTGGCGGTACCGCTGCTGTGGAGAGGCTTTTTCTATCTGCATGTACGTTTGCTGCACATGACCGAATATCTGCCCTGGACCTATGAGGAGATCTGCGGGGCATTCAATGAAATGATGGACTACTGTATATTCGGCGGGGAGTTTTCTACAGGCGTGCTGCGATGGTCCGAGGAGGGGATGAGGCATTTTGCGGATTGCAGAGTGCTGTTCAGACTGGACCTGATACTGTTTGCCGTTTCGGGAGCCGTGCTGGCGGCGGTATTCATTACTGTTTTTTTCGGCATACAGAAATGTGGCTGTCGGGACACTGCTTCGACCAGAGGTAGAAAGGGTGTCCTCGGACAATGTGGCAGGAGCCCTTCGGACAGCGAAATGCATGGACAATGTGACAGGAATTCTTCGGAAAGCGGAACAACGGGACAATTCAGCGTTTTGGCTTTTGTCCTGACGACGGGACCGTTGGACCGTGGTCCGTTTTTCTGGGCGGGGATCATTCCGTCGGCAGTCTTCATTGCTCTGGGACTTATCATATGGGCAGCGGGGTTTGACAGGGCATTTATTGTATTCCATAAGCTGTTTTTCCCCGGCAAGGATAACTGGATCTTCGATCCGGCAGCGGATGAGATCATCAATGTTCTGCCGGAGCTTTTTTTTCTTGACTGTGCCGTGCTGATCGCAGTGTTTATCCTGCTGTGGAGCGTTGTGTTTATTGCTGCGGATATGAAGCTGTGCCGGCGGCTGAAAGGCTGAATCATGAATATACTTTCACTTGAACATCTGGAAAAGACCTTTACCGGCAGAATGCTCTTTGATGACACCGGTTTCTTTCTCCATGAGGGTGAAAAGGTCGGAATAATCGGGATC
>JAQXPY010000155.1 GCA_029100885.1 Clostridiales bacterium
GTACATTTATCATAATTGTACCCCGGCGGGTTCTGTGTAGGAATAGCAAAAATCTCACATGCAAAGGCTGTAAGCTCATCCCTGAGAGATTCAACAGCCTCATCGATCTTCTTTACAAGGATCTGTCTTTCCATAATAAATGGCCTCCGATAAAAAATGCTCATTATTCACGGTTGAAAACACGCAAAAATATTTTACTATAGATATTTTAAATGTACAAATACTTTAATTGCATGTGCTGTATTCCGGATCTGACCACCGATCTTTTGAAGGATGCAACAACCTCTGTCTTGGATGTATTAAAGATCTGGGCCTTCCTTTAGAAAGGACAAATGTTTCAGCAGGTAATAAGTCAAAATCGAATGAATTGTAAATATTCTTTGCTGGGCACTGAACATATAATGTGATTAATACAGGAGCGTCTTGTTCATTCAGACGCTCCTGTTGCGGATAAAATGCATTGACTCTTTTCTGATATGTCCGAGACGGATGTATGTTGCTTATAGCAAGATTATTGTGTTTTAGTTGTGTTGTTCAATTCTTTAACATATTCTTTATGCCATGCGTCTATTGTCTCATAAGGCATGCCTGTGGCAACAATAACAGTCTGATAGTCAGTACCATTTCTGAATAGCCTGAAAGCTACATCACGTATTGCTTTAGCCTCGCCTTCTGCCATGCCTCGTTCAATTCCGTGATCATATGCAGCTCTTCCAAAGCCGTATTCTACCACCTTTGACACCTCCTCCTGATATTCGTCATCAAAGCCTGCCCTGTCCAGAAATGCCTTTCTTTCCTCACGGCTCATGTTTGAGCTTGTAAGCACATTGATGAGCTTAAGGCAGGGATCGTCGTTTTCTACAGACTCCTTGAGCTTTATCATTATGATAGATATAAGATCATAATGCTGCTTCTCAACTTTCATATGACCTATTATATCATTTTTATTAAAGCTGTACAGGGATACAGTTCCGGCATCCTCCCTTGATATCCTGTCATCATAGATGATCCATATGGAGTATACCTTCTGCAGCGTACCGTAGTCTGTTGATTCACTCAGATCCGTAAGCTGGGAGCTTATGTTCCTGGCACTGTAATATACTGCCCTCATCTCAAGAGGGTAGTCCATATGTGCCCTTCCCTGAAGCTCAAGATTGATGATAAGACCGATATATTTCCCTTCTCCTCCCGGATAGGCAGCCCTGAATCTGATATCATATCTCAGATCCCTTTCGTTATTGGCATTATCTTCGTTGCTCATGCCTGTGATATTGGATCTGTTCTTCTGAACATTTACTGAAGCTGCGTCAGGGAGCTCCGGTTCAATGTATGTATCCATTATCTCTTCAAGCTCACAGCCTTCATACTCCGGTACGAATCTTTTAAGTATGATGGCAAGGACTCTTCGGTTTACAAAAAGCTGTTTGACCTCACGGTCATACCGCTTCATCTGTTCGTCCAGGCTGTCTATAACAGCATATAATTCGTTCATATGTATGATCCTTTCTTAAAATACTGACCTGAACACACTGAATCGCAGACAGGCGACAACAGAACACTGATTTTTTAATTTCCATTTCCAAAATACTTCAGTGTGTAAACACAAGCAAAAAGAAAAATGAGTATACAGTACTGGTGACGCAGCGATACCATAGTCTTAAGTCAAAAAACAGGGTTTCTAAAAGCATGGGATTCTGAAAAGTCTAGGATACTTTAGAAAAAATGATAAAGATAAAAAGAATCTCTGATATGCTTTAAACGAATGTTATCATACGGAAGATGAATCATCAATTGAAGAGATGATTAAAAATGTGGTGTGGTGCTTGTACATGATGCCACATAAGAGTATATGATATGATAAAAAAAGATATACGTTCCGGCTTGATGCTGTAGGAATTGCAAATATCAGAAAAACACATTAAAATGTAACAGAGCCGAAAGAAAAGATGGCAGATAGCTTTATGGAGGCAAAAATGCTGAAAAGAACTGATACCATAGCTATAATGGTGGATATGCAGGACAGGCTGGTTCCTGCGATAGCTCATAATGATGAACTGACGGGATCCTGCAGACTGCTGTTAGAGGGACTCGGAATGCTGGATATTCCTCTTATAGCCACACAGCAGTACAGCAAGGGACTCGGCATGACTCTCCCTGAGCTTCAGTTTTACACAGACGGAAAATGGATAGAAAAGATCACCTTCAGCTGCTGGAGAGAACTGGCCTTCAGAGAGGCGGTCGGGGCTCTCGGAGCAAAGCAGGTGATTGTCTTCGGGACAGAGACTCATATATGCGTGCAGCAAACAGTACTCGATATGCTGGAGGCAGGCTTCGAGGTATACCTGATAGCTGATTGTGTGGGATCAAGATTCGATACCGACAGGGATACTGCGATCAGGAGAATGGAAAAAGCGGGAGCTGTAGTAACTACATCAGAAGCGGCATTATTTGAGCTTACTGAAGCGGGTGGCACAGAGCTTTTCAGAGCTGTTTCAAGGCTTGTCAAGAACAGGCGGTATTAAGCTGCTGTTTGAAAGACTTTCGGATCGTGAGAAAAAGATAATTCCGGACCCGACAATTGAAACTCTTTCGTCTGAACCCGGTCTACACTAACGTGATCCATTCTAACATGATCCGCACTGGCAGGGTTCATATGGTTTAAGGCTAATAAGATTAATATGGCAGGATAGTATTATGGTAAAGGCAGTATTTTTCGATCTGGACGGAACGCTGGTGGATTCGGTAGGAGGCCTTATGGCTTCGATGAATCTGGTCATGGACAGCTTCGGCTTTGACAGGATAGATGCAGAACAGACAAAGCAGTATGTAGGAAACGGATACCGGAAATTTGTAGACAGTTCGCTGCAGGCTACGGCTGACAGGCTTTATGCCGAAGCGGAGAAGGCGGAAAGAAAGGATCCGGACAGAGCAATGGAGCTGGAAATGCAGGCCGATGATGTTATGGCGGCTTATGATGATGCCTGTGCCGAGTACCTGAGGGTGTTCAAGGATCATTTTCTGGATGATTCAGATGCCTATCCGGGAATGAGAGAAACACTTGCCGAGCTGAAAGCACACGGTATCAAGCTGGTATGCATCACCAATAAGCCGGTCGAGGCTACTCAGAAGACTCTCGACAAGGCCTTCGGACCGGATTATTTTGATTATGTTGTCTGCGATGACGGTATTGTGCCGAGAAAACCGGATCCGACTGGCTGTTATAATGCTATGAAAGCCCTCGGTGTGGAGAGGAATGAGATACTGTATCTCGGAGATACCTCGACAGATATGAAGACAGCGAAAAATGCCGGTCTGACAGCAGTCGGCTGCCTGTATGGCTTCAGAAGCAAAAAGGAACTGATCGACAACGGCGCGGATTGTCTGATCTCAAAACCGACGGAGCTTCTGGACATATTCAAAAAGTGAGTGACAGCTGCTGTTCTGAAGATACCTTTTACGATAAAATAATATTTACTTCGGAATAATTGTTCCCTGCGTCAGGTCAGAAAACGCGTCATCAGGAATATTAAGACATAAACTCTCAATCCGCTTGTCACAGGGCGAGCCTGCAAGTATAATCATAGTGAGTTTTAATAAATACAGAAAGGTCATTTTGAAAATGAAGCCAATCAAAGAGGGAAAAGTAAGAGAAATATACGATAACGGCGACAGCCTTATCATGGTCGCAACAGATAGGATCAGCTGTTTTGATGTGATCCTTCATAACACAGTTACAAACAAGGGCAAGGTCCTGACCCAGATCTCAAAGTTCTGGTTCGATATGACAAAGGATATCATTCCTAACCATATGATCACGGTAGACAACAATGAGATGCCGGAGTACTTCAGACAGCCTCAGTATGAAGGCAAGGCCATGATGTGCAGGAAGCTCAGCATGCTTCCGGTAGAGTGCATTGTCAGAGGCTATATCACCGGCAGCGGATGGGCAAGCTATCTGGAGAACGGTACAGTCTGCGGCATTAAGCTTCCTGAGGGACTTAAAGAGTCGGACAAGCTTCCGGAGCCTATCTACACACCTTCCACCAAGGCAGAGATAGGAGATCATGACGAGAATATTTCCTTCGAGCAGAGCATTGCGCATCTTGAGAAGTTTTACCCGGGCAAGGGAGAGGAGCTGGCTGTCAAGCTTCGTGATTATACGATAGCTCTGTACAAGAAGTGTGCGGATTATGCGGCTACACGCGGTATCATTATTGCGGACACCAAGTTCGAATTCGGACTGGATGAGGAAGGCAATATGTATATCGGAGATGAGATGCTGACACCTGACAGCTCACGCTTCTGGCCGGCAGAAGATTACGAGCCGGGTCACGGTCAGCCGTCCTTTGACAAGCAGTTTGCCCGCGACTGGCTCAAGGCAAACCCTGACAATGACTGGACACTTCCTCAGGAGATCGTGGACAAGACTATCGATAAGTACCTTCAGGGCTACAAGATGCTCACCGGCAAGGAACTGGAATAACCTTATCAGACACATCTGTGTCTGAGGGGCACCGGTCTGTGAACGGCGGCTGACAATCTGTACTTGTCTGATACATCTGTGTCTGAGGGACATCAGGATGTTTCGGTCGGAAAGGATTTAAGTATACTATTATACGGTCCGACGGAAGAGAACTTATAAAAGCAGGGCAAGCGCTGTCCTGCAGAGAGAAATGTTTTTTCGTAATATAAAGAACAACAACAGACTTAAGGGAGGGAGCTGGATCCCGTATACTATAGCGACCTGTGCAGCGGTGGCTTTTTATACCGTGCTCAACAATATACCCGCTATAGGTGCGGCGATCGGTTCCTTTGCCTCGCTTATGATGCCTGTTATTATCGGAGTGACCATAGCATATATGCTCACTCCGTTTGTTAAAATGATAGACAGGCATCTTGTTTTCATAATAAAAAATGAAAAAGCAAGAAATCTGACAGCTATCACCATAGCGGGTGTGGTGATACTTGTTCTGATCAGCATTCTTGTCAGTCTCCTTGTTCCGCAGCTGGTAGACAGCATCGTGCAGTTTGCCAACAATATCTATATCTATTCGGAGACCCTTACAAATCTTATAGACAGCATTGCGGAAAATGCTCACAGCTATAATCTTGATATGGCTCGCATCACCGATATGTTCAATGAGACTATCGAGAAGATGGTGCGTTTCTTTACGGATAATGCCAAGACAATACTTAACAGCTCCTTCTCGATAGGAGGAAATGCCGTTAACTTTATCATAGGAATCATTCTGGCAATATATTTTCTTGCGGGCAAGAGAGCCATATTCGCAGGCTTTGACAGGCTCATGATCAATACGATGAAGCCCGGGAGATACAGCTCTGCCAAGAGATTTCTTTCAAAGTGCAATGAGATTTTCACCAAGTTCATCATTGACGATATCATCGACGCCTGTATAGTCGGCATAGTGAATTTCTTTTTCATGTCCGTAGCCGGAATGCCTTATTCCGTACTGATCTCCGTGGTCGTAGGTGTTACAAATCTGGCTCCGACCTTCGGACCGTTTGTCGGAGCATTTATAGGAGGCTTTATTCTTCTGTTTGCAGATACGAGAAATGCTGTACTGTTCCTGATATTCACACTGGTTCTGCAGATCGTGGACGGTTATATTATCAAGCCGAAGCTCTTTGGAAACAGTCTCGGAGTTCCTGGAGTCTGGATAACGGTCGGTATCGTTGTGGGAGGAAAACTATTCGGAGTGCCGGGTATCCTTCTGGCAGTTCCGGTGGTCGGCATCGTCACATTTATATACAGAGGATATATTGAAAGATGCGAGAGGATACGCCTGAGTGACGAAGATAAGTCTGAAGCTGACGCCGCAGAAGAGGCTGAGAATGAAGCATATGCCGAGGGAGATACATATCAGGAATAAATGATCTTCAGAAATAATAACATTAAAAAACGAAATTATACGATCAGATCATCGGGGCTGCTGTTATTGTCAGCCCTTATTTTGGTATCTGCAGCCATGTTTTCCGGGACTGTCTCACGATATGCCTATGCGGCACAGGACGAGGTAAAGGATTATTCTACAGAATGCTGGTGGGATGATAATTATGAGACCGGAAAGATCGGGCTGCAGTGGGAAAAATGCGAGTCAAAAACCAAATACAAGGTGGAGGTCTTCAAGGGCAGCAGCTCAAAGCCTTTAAGGAGCTGGACCCAGTCCGGGATAAAATATGATCTGTCCCAGATGGTTTCTAAAAAAGGAACCGGAATATATTATTTTACGGTAGAGCCTGTTTCCGGCGGGGAGAGCTATAAGGTCAGATCAGACGATCTGGAGATCGATTCTGATTATATGAAGAAGATCAAGGCCTATGTCAAGCAGAAGGCTCAGGACAGTGTGGACACTACGCCGGGATGGCACATGTATCCTAACGGAACATGGGTCTATTATAACGAGAACAGGGAAATGCTGAAGAACGCATGGCTTGATTATAACGGGGACAGATATCATTTCTCCTCTGCCGGCATTATGCAGACAGGCTGGCAGGCTATTGACAAATACTGGTATTATTTCGGAAACGACGGAAAGCTGTATCATGATACCAGGACTCCGGAGGGAAGATATGTAAACGCTGACGGCATCTGGGTGGATGAAAGCAGCGGTACCGGAGTGTCATCGAAGGGCAGCAGCAGGATACCTGCAACTCTTACAAAGCTTTCGAGCACGACCATAAATACCTCGGAAAAAGCAGCAGAGCCTGGCAAAGCAAAGTCTGTGACCTTTTCGGGAGGAACAGGGATCACTGTTTCAAATGTGGAGTTTTCACAGCCTCAGGAGCAATGGTCTGCGGGAGTTCCGGTACAGGTATCTATGGACCTGACAGCCAATACTAATTATGCCTTTACCGACTCGACAAAGATCACCTGCCGCGGAGCCTCCGGACTTGTTGTATCCGGAAGCGGAGAAAAGACGAGACATGTAACTGCCACCTATGTGCCAAAGACTGTACTGGCACAGCCATCTCTTATCTATATGGACGATTATTATATCCTGCATTGGAGCAAGGTGAAGCATGCCGAGAGATATAAGCTCAGCATTTATTCGGAAAATGTGCTGGAGGAGACGATTACCATAAATGAGAACAGCTTTGATCTGGCCGATTACTCAGATAAATTTGATAATGATATAACGCTGACGATCAAGCTGTCTGCACTGGCGGACGCCAAGAAAACGAGGACATATCAGGAATCCCAAACATATGTCATCAACAGTCTTCAGGAGTTTGCGGAAACTCACAGGATAGACGGAGAGTTCAGATATATCGGAACAAAGCTTATGTATACCGATGTGACCGGAGAAGATGTCAAAAACAAGTGGGTCAATATTCTCGGGGGCTGGATGCATTTTAACAGAAGCGGCTATGCCGAGCCTGAAGGATGGTACAAGGACACAGACGGAAACTGGTATTATTTCGGAGAGGATCATCTGATCAGAACAGGATGGCTCGATTATGAGGGCTGCAGGTATTATCTCAGGGAAAATGAAAACGGAGGACCTTTCGGTTCTGCGGTTCTCGGCAAGGCTGTTATTGATGGAAAAGAATATCATTTCAATGACGGCAGCAGACAGGATATACCTGTGGCGGCGTGTTATTAAGACGTTTTGAAGGCTGCAGGGAAAAGAATAGCCACTATATTCTGTCCGGCATCGGTTATGTCAAAGAGCGTTTCAGAGGAAAACATGCTGTTTAGAAAGAAAAAGAATAAAAATGAAGAATTAAAAGCCGTTTCGGCTGAAAATACTGCCTCTGTCGGAGGTGAAGCTGATAAAACAGGCGCGGCCAAGATTAAAAGCGCTGCTGACATCAAAGCTGCAGCTCCTGTCAGGAGTGCTGCTGAGGCAAGGGCACTGAGTCAGCAGAGAATAAAGAAAAATGAGAGATTTGCCTCCGTTATGGCCAGGATGTTCAGACTGATAGTGTCTGCTGATCTGAGCAGCAACTCATACTATATAGAGTCGGGAAGCATAAGACTGTCAGGCGGTCTGCTCAACGAAAGAGGCTATTATGACAGTTTGCTGGGAGTAGCCTTTTCAAGGGTACATTCAGAGGAATCCGAGAGATTTGCCGCAATGTTTCAGAGGGATGCGCTAATAAGGCTTTTGTCAGAGCGGGACAGCATTTCAGAAGTTTTCAGGATTCAGCATCTTGAAGAGGAGACAGAGCAGGAAATAACTCCGCAGACAGGCGGGGCTGCAGAAGAAACGGCGGGATCCGTGAATGTAAACGGACAGGCTGATGCAGATGCAGGGGAATCGGAAAACGAATCTGAACCGGGATCCGAACAGGAAGTATATGCGGAAGAGATCAAATACAACAGATATGAGATTAGAGTAGACAGAATAGCAAGTATTCCCGAGCCGAGG
>JAQXPY010000156.1 GCA_029100885.1 Clostridiales bacterium
CTGGTCCGGGGTGGGATATAAAAATATATAATATAACGGGTCACAGCTCAGTCACCGTCGTTTGTCACGACATTATTTTAGGCTGCGTTACCTGCCGCTGTGTTGTCTGCGGCTGTACTGCCTGTCGCTTCATTCTCTGCCGCCGCGTTGTCTGCGGCTGCGTTGTCTGCCGCATTGTTTACCACTGCGTCGCCCAAGAGCTCAAACAGCTCAAAAAATCTCACGCACTCTTCCTGTCTGGGGGTGATCAGGTTGGTGATAGGCGGGATAAATATCCAGGTGGCGGATCCGATCATGCTTTCCATACTGATATAGAAGGTGCCCTGATCCCTGCGGTGGCTTATCTCAAGATCGACAATATCCAGCTCCCTGAGCCTGTCCATTATCAACGGGTTGCTTAATCTGCCAAGATACCCCTCCTTCATAGCGGTGTTGTCTGTTCCGGTCCATCTGCGGCAGCTCCATTTCGCTCCCTTGAGCTTAAATTCCACTTCAAAGGCGCAGTCGCCTGTCTCAATAAACCTGTCATTTACCTCTATGTTGGTTGCTATCTGCAGATTATAGTTGACCGACAGAAATCTGTTTTCCCAGTTATATATGAGATCCAGATTCTTCAGGTATCCAAAGCCGTCAAATACTAATCTTCTGGACAGCTTTCCGGCTTCGACCGATGTGCAGTATGCTCCGGCGCTCTGCCTGAACGTATCCGCAAGTACCGACAGCTTGCCCTCTACCTTCCTGGTAACAAAGCTGTTCCTTGCCATTGCGGCATTTCTGTTTTTTTCCTTCTGAAGCAGACCCATATAATATCTCCGGTTATTTTCCGATTAATGATTGCCGGTAAGCATCTCCGATACGGCAGACCGTGAAATGATCACGGCCTGCCTTTTATATAATGCCCTGTGCCTGACAAATCAGGTTTACAGTGCGTTTCTGTTCTTAAGCCAGTCAACAACAGCCTCGTCCCAAACAGGCAGATACTCTGTTCTGTCTCTGATCATCTTGACAGCATCCTCAAGCTTTGAGATCTCATTGATAGGTCTGTTGTGTGTCTTGTTCCATACTACGATGAATACAACAACTATTGCAAGCCAGATAAGTGTGATCATGATGTAATCGCTGATGGTGTAGATCGCATAGAGAGATCCGATGATACCGATAGCAAATACTACAGGGGCACAAGGAACCTTGAACAGTCTCGGGAAGTCAGGATACTTCTTGCGAAGCACGAGAACATCCAGCATTGCCAGAATGTAGCAGCCAAGCCATGCCACGCAGACGATGTTGATGAACATGTTCATGATCTCTGCTGTTCCGCCCTGCATGCAGATATAGATCGTACAGAAGAACATAAGGAAGAAGCAGAATACTGTTCCCCAGATCGGGATCCTGTACTTAGGATGCACATAACCGAACTGCTTAGGAAGCTGACCCTGTCTTGCAAGTCCGTAGAACATACGCGGAAGCGCTGCCAGCTGTGAGTTTGCTGTTGTAAAGGAAGCAAGGATAGTAATGATACTCATTACAGCTGCTCCGATGAAGCCCATGGAGCCTCTTGCACCGTCGATATGGCTGACACCTGAGGTCACAAGGATCTCAATATCCGTATACTTAAGTGCTGCATACGAGAAGATGATATCGATCACGTAGATGGAAATGAGAGCCGCGAAAAGTGCCTTAGGAATTACCTTGTAAGGCTCCTTTGTCTCCTCTGCCATCGGGCAGCAGTTCTCAAATCCGATGTACCACCAGATGGATGATCCTACAGCACCGAATACTGCTGCATATCCCTCTGCCGGAAGGTGCGGGTTTGCTACAGGTGTGCATCCGAGTGCGCTCTCACCTACTCCTGCAAGTCCGAGAACCGCGATCACCGCATAAGCGATCATCATTCCGATAGGAAGAGCTCCCGCAAACTTACCGTAGATGCCTACGTCGAAGATGTTGATAAGAAGACAAGCAACAAGGAATACAAGACTGGTCACCAGTGCCGGGATTCCTGTTACCTCCTGAAGCGAATATCCGCTCATGGCCATCTGGGTACTTCCGTCGGCTGCTGCCAGCAGAACATAGGTGCCGAGTACGGCCAATGTTCCCCAGAAGCGTCCGAGAGCAGGATTGGTGTAGTCCGAGATCATTCCGCCGCCAGGAAGCATTGCACTCAGCTCTGAGAATGCAAGTGCCGCACTGAGGATAGGAATAAGACCTATAAGCGAGGTAAGCCAGACGCCGTAGCTGGCCTGTCCTGCAACCTGTGTTACGGAGAACATAGCTGTTCCGGATACTACCAGACCCATTGCTGCTCCGTACGTAGCGTTAAAACCGAGGACTCGTTTTAATTTTGCGCCATTTTCTTCCATGATTTTCCCTCCTAAAAATGACTGTTTTCTAAAAGCCGGATTTACCCCTCATTTTCTCCGGCAGTGCTGCTGTTTTATCTTAAAGCAGTTCTCTGTTTTCAAGTATCTCCCTGATAACCTCTGCCTTAGGATCCTCCATATCATCGACTATCGATGCTCTGGATTTAAGCACCTCCTGTTTTTTGCCTGCTGCAGACTCGAGTCTTTCAAGCAGCTTTTCCTTTGCCGCTTCGTCGGTACTGCCGCTCTCTGCGGCCCTGAGATATGCCTCTCCCGAGCTTATCAGCTCCTCGTCCGGCAGAGACGAGCCGGATCCGCAGAAGAAATAGCTGTCCAGCGCCAGCTTTTCCCCCTCAACAAGTGCTCTTATTTTTTTTAACAGTTCCTCTTTCATTTCCAT
>JAQXPY010000157.1 GCA_029100885.1 Clostridiales bacterium
CGCAGGACTGTTCAATATTGCAGGCAACTATCTGGGTGCAAAGCAATTTGAAAAGGGCGGAACAAAAGCTGTCCGCCCTGTGATAATCACCGTTCTGTTATTGTTTTTTATAAAGGTGGCATGGGAGCTGCTGATTTAGCCAGTGCAGCTCCCCGGTTTTCTGCTGTTTCCGCAGTATCTTTTACGGTCTTCTATCTGCCGAGAGACACCTCGTTCATCAGCTCTTCGTTCATGACATTCAGCATATGCTCGACAGTCTGAAGCTCCTCCTCAGAGAATTTGTCTTCGACTCTCTTCATGACTGTCTCCATATACTGGTAGCTGATATTGTAATAATCAAGATACCTCTGTGTCACTTCAAGATAAAAAACCCTTTTATCCTCCGTGGACTGGATCTTTCTCAGATATCCTTTTTTTACCAGCTTGTTGACCTTGTCCGCAGCATTGGCCGAGGACATGCTGGTAAACTCTGCGAAACGGCTTACCGAAGGTCTGCCAAGAGCCATGATTATCTCCATACAGAAGGTCTCCACGGTAGTCAGGCTTGCTTCCCCCTGACGGTTCTCCCATTTTCTGAAGACCTCCTGATAAAAATGCATTTTAAATTTCGTATATACATTCATAAATGAGTTATAAATCACTGCCTCTGACTCCCTTATAAAAAGTACCTGTTGTTGACCCGTTGTTGCCCTGTTATTGTCCTGTTGCGTCCTGTTGTTCTGTTGTTGTTCTGCCGTTGTTCTGTTGTTGTCCTGTTGTTGACCCGTTGTTGACTCGCCATCAGCGACAGCAGCCTAAACAGCATGTATATACTACATCATCGGTAACAGCCAAGGCAATAAATATTTACCATTTCCTGAGAACTCCAGCAGGATGATGCTACTGCTCGACAGCAAACGTAAGCTCCGCTGTGACAGCCGGCTTTCCATCCACCAGCGCCTCAGCTCTTCCGATACCTATCGGTCCTTTTCTGGAGATCACCTCGCAATATAGCTCCAATACATCTCCCGGCACTACCTGTCTGCGGAAACGGGCATTCTTCACGCCTCCGAAGAGCACTATCTTTCCCTTGTTTTCCTCCTCGGTCAGAATAGCCACAGCTCCGGTCTGGGCGAGAGCCTCAAGTATAAGTACGCCCGGCATCACATGCTTTCCGGGAAAATGACCCATGAACTGCATTTCATTTGCCGTCACACACTTTCTGCCGTGAGCGCTCTTTCCCGGCTCGCACTCAAGTATCCTGTCCACCATCAGGAACGGATATCTGTGTGGAAGTATCTCCTGTATCTGATTGGAATTCAGCTCCATTTTTTCCTCCTGAAATATATCTATCTGCAGCAAAAGGCGCACCGCCTGCAGCCATCAAAACTATCAGACCTTTTTAAATATTATTGAGGCGTTGTGACCTCCGAAGCCCAGTGAATTTGACATGGCATATCTGATATCATACTCTCTTCCGACATTCGGAACGATATCGAGATCGCACTCTTCATCCGGAACCCTGTAATTGATCGTAGCAGGAACGAAGCCGTGATAAATGCTGAGAGCCGTGATAACACCCTCTACCGCCCCGCTGGCACCGAGAAGATGACCTGTCATGGATTTTGTGGAGCTCATCATGAGCTTGTACGCATGATCCCCGAATGCAAGCTTGACAGCCTTGGTCTCTCCGCTGTCGTTAAGCTTCGTTGAAGTTCCGTGAGCGTTTATATAATCGATGTCCTCCGGAGAAACATTTCCGTCCTTAAGCGCCATTGCCATGCACTTTGCCGCTCCGCTGCCGTCAGGAAGGGGCGCCGTAACATGATGGGCGTCACAGTTTGCGCCGTATCCGATGACCTCACAGTATATCCTTGCACCTCGTCTTACCGCATGCTCATACTCCTCAAGCACAAGAATTCCTGAGCCCTCTCCCATAACGAAGCCTCCCCTTTCCGCATCGAATGGAACAGATGCACGGTCAGGATCGGTACTGTCGCAGAGAGCCTTCATGGACGCAAAGCCTCCTATGCCGAGCGGTGTAATGCTGGCCTCGGTGCCTCCGGCAAGCATTATATCGGCATATCCGTCACGTATGTACCGGAAGCTGTCTCCGATGGCATTCGTACCGCTGGCACAGGCAGTAACGACACAGGAGCACATTCCGTGAAGCCCGTGGGCAATAGCCACCTGACCCGCCGCCATGTTAGAGATAGCCATGGGGATAAAGTGAGGTGAGACTCTCTCATATCCCTTTTCCATTCCGCGCTTTTCCTCGGACTCGATGTTCTCAAGCCCTCCTATACCGCTGGAAATGATCACACCGCAGCGGTCTGTATCCTCCGCTGAAAAGTCAAGTCCGGAATCCGTCACAGCCTGATCAGCCGCCGCTCTCGCATACAGAGTAAAGGCTGCCATCTTTCTTGCTTCACGCTTCTCCACATATTTTTCCGGATCAAAGCCCTTAAGCTCTCCGGCAAGCTTTATCTTAAAGCCCGTAGTATCAAAGCGTGTTATAGGGGCTATACCGTTTTTGCCGTTTTTAACCGAATCCCAGAGCTCTTCTATGTCATTTCCTATCGGTGATACCGCACCGAGTCCCGTAATTACAACTCTTCTCATTCCAATCCCTCACATTATGATTATTCCGGTATCCTTATCGGCACCTGGCAAAAATATTCGCAATCCGGTCACCTGAAGGTTCCCTTCTTGCTCATATTTTTGCCGTCTGCACCAAGTATGGTGCTGAATAGTTAAAGCGTTTTTTACATTGCCATTCCGCCGTCCACGCAGAATACCTGTCCTGTAATGTATCCGCTCCTGTCTCCCGCAAGAAAAGCAACTGTCTCCGCAATATCCTCAGGTCTTCCCATTTCACCGAGAGGGATCTTTGTCAGAATAGCTTCTCTGGTCTTTTCATCCATTTTCATGGTCATATCTGTGCGAATGAAGCCAGGAGCCACCGCATTCACGGTGATCTTTCTGGACGCCAGCTCTCTTGCCAGGGATTTTGTCATACCGATGACTGCAGCCTTGCTGGCGGAATAATTGACCTGGCCGGCATTTCCTGTCAAGCCTACAACACTGCTGATATTAATGATCCTGCCTCGGCGGGCCTTAAGCATGATGCGGGAGACCTCCCTCATCATGTAAAATGCTCCGAAGGCATTGACCCTCAGCACATCCTCAAAGTCGCTGTCGCTCATCCTCATGATCAGAGTATCCTTTGTGATGCCTGCGTTATTTACAAGTACATCTATCCTTCCGAAGCTCGCCGTTACCTTCTTTACAAGCTCCGCGCATGCTTCCGAAGACCTTACATCGGCCTGAAAGCACTCGGCTGTGACTCCGAGCACTCTGCATTCCTCCGCAGTCGCATCCGCAGCTTCCTTTCCTCCTGTATATGTAAGGGCTATATCCATGCCCTGTGCTGCAAGGCAGAGGCATACGGCTCTTCCGATGCCGCGGCTCCCGCCGGTCACAAGTGCCAGTTTACGATCGCTCATTATATTTTCCCTCGATTCTATCATTTCCCTGAAATCTCAATCAGGCTGTAAAACAGGCTGTTTCGGACTGTTAATGCCTGAGTATTACTGTCTTGAATGTAACTGCCTGACTGTTATATGCCGCAGATCGTTGTCAGCATTCAATAAGCTTCCGAACATCCTGAGCTGTCTGCAGGCAAATGCTTTCCGGTTTGATTCCAAGCTTTGCAGAAGTCTTTTTCAGGAAGCCTGTCAGAGCATTGCCCGGTCCTATCTCGATAAACCTGTCGTATCCTGACTCCAGAAGCCTCCTGAGATCATCCTCAAAATGCACGCTGCTGAACACCTGGGTCTTAAGGATGCTTCTTATATCCGCATCCGACTCAAGGAAATCACCGGT
>JAQXPY010000158.1 GCA_029100885.1 Clostridiales bacterium
GAGCGTATCCGTCAGATCGAGGCCAAGGCTCTCAGAAAGCTCCGCAATCCGGTTCGTTCAAAGCGAATTAAGGATTTCCTGTAACAGAAATCATGAATAAAAGAAATTATCAAAGGGAGCTGGAGGCAGTAATAGACAGCTGCCGCCGGAACGGAGTAAGACCAAGGCTTCTGATACACAGCTGCTGTGCGCCCTGCTCATCCTATGTCTTAGAGTATCTGAGCAGATATTTTGACATTACCATGTTTTTTTACAATCCGAACATGGACAGCAAAGCGGAGTATGACAAGCGATCACGGGAGCTGGTGAGGTTCATCGGCGAGCTGAACGAGGAGCATTGTGAGGAATCAAACTATTGTCCGCCTGATTTTGTCATAGAAGACTATGATCCGAGTGAATTTGAACGGATAGCCGCAGGTCATGAGCAGGATCCCGAACGTGGAGAAAGATGTCACAGGTGCTACGAGCTGAGGCTGCGCCGGACGGCGGAATATATGACGGACTTCAATGCTGCCTGTGTGCAGAACGGAGAAAGACCCTTTGATTATTTTACGACTTCGCTCTCCATCAGCCCTCTGAAAAATGCAGAGACGCTGAATGATATAGCAGAGCGGCTGGCGGATGAGTACGGACTGAAGAGCCTTCCTTCGGATTTTAAGAAAAAGGAGGGCTATAAACGCAGTATAGAGCTGTCGGCTCAGCACGGATTGTACAGACAGAATTACTGCGGCTGCAGGTTTTCCAAGGCAGCAGCCGATGCGGCGCTCCGGGTGAGGAATGATCTGGATAAGAATAATATAAAACCCGGAGAAGAATAAATAACATGAAAATAAGACCGGAATCTAACAGCTTGTCTGTGTAACGGCGGGTATTATCATTTGGTACGATGGTACGAGCTCAAAAAAAACAGCAGGCATTAAATGACGGAATCGGAAATGAGGTTATAAAAATGAGTGAATGCACATCAGACTGCAGCACCTGTTCATCAGACTGCAGCTCAAGACAGGGAGCGCAGGATTTTGCCGCTCATCTGGCAGAGGGATCAACAGTAAAGCATGTATATGCTGTAATGAGCGGCAAGGGCGGTGTCGGAAAATCTCTTGTCACCTCCATGCTCGCATCGGCATTTTCAGCTAAGGGATATCGTACAGCCATATTGGATGCGGATCTTACGGGACCGTCCATTCCGAAGTCCTTTGGTGTAAAGCGCGAGGAGCTGATGGTCACAGGCGGAGTGGATGGAGATGACAGTACTGCTCTGCTGGTACCTCCGGTAAGCTCCAACGGTGTCCGTATCATTTCGGGCAACCTGCTGGTGGAAAACGAGGATGATCCTATCGTATGGAGAGGCTCGCTTATTGCGTCTGCAGTAAAGCAGTTCTATTCAGAGGTTTTCTGGGATGATATCGACTATATGTTTGTGGACATGCCTCCTGGAACAGGAGATGTTCCGCTGACAGTATTCCAGTCTCTTCCTGTTGAGGGAATCATAATGGTGACAAGCCCTCAGGATCTTGTATCCATGATAGTATCCAAGGCTGTGAAGATGGCAAAGGAGATGGATATTCCTGTTATCGGAATAGTTGAAAACATGTCGTATTTCGAGTGTCCGGATAACGGAATCAGATATAATATTTTCGGTGAGAGCCATATCGACGAGGTTGCAGCAAAATACGGAATCAACGTTCTTGCAAAGCTTCCTATAGAGCCGGATACGGCAAGGCTGGTAGATCAGGGCCGCGCTGCGGAGCTGGATCTGTCTCCTATGGAAGAGGCAGTCAAGCTGATTACTGCAGTTTCAGGCTTTAAAAAGAACTGACTGAAAAATCTGACTTGATAAAGCCTGAGGAAAAAGCCGGTGTGATCAGCTGACAGAAGCCGGAATAACTAACAGACAGTGTAACTATTCAGCACCCGGCAAAACATATTCGCAATCCGGTCACCCAAAGGTTCCCTACTTGCTCATATGTTTGCCGTCTGCTCCTCAGACTCGTCACGATCTCATCCGGAAAAATATGCAAGCACATTTTTCCGCCTGATATCATGACGTGTGCTGAATAGTTACCAGACAATAAATATATTTAAGCGGCATTGTGCTGTATGTTTGAGGTTCGGAAGGAATGAACCGGGAATGTGTATTCACATTCTGAGGCAGTTCTTAAGACCATCGCGGAAAGACATATGGTACAGTGCCTTTTACTGTATATGGGCAGGCTGTGATCTGCCATGGAGAATGATTCATATGAAAAAAATACTTGTGGCAGGCGGAAGCGGCTATATCGGTTCACATATCTGTGTGGAGCTCATCAATGAAGGATATGAGCCTTTTGTAATAGATAATCTTTACAATTCATCCGAGGAATCACTGAAGAGGGTCAGGGAGATCACAGGCAAAGAGGTAAGCTTTTACAGAGCCGATTTTTTAAATGCTCCGGAAATAGACAGGATATTCAAGTCTGAAATGCCGGAGGCTGTCATAATGTGTGCAGGCTATAAGGCAGTGGGAGAATCTGTGGCAAAGCCATTGGAATACTACTATAACAATCTGAACAGCCTGATGATCTGCTGCGATGTTATGAGAAAGAACGGATGCAGAAACATTATTTTCTCATCCTCGGCAACAGTGTACGGGGATCCGGCAGAGATTCCGATCACTGAGGCATGTCCGAAGGGAGAGATAACTAACCCTTATGGCAAAACCAAGGGAATGATCGAGGATATTCTGATAGATATGAACAAGGCTGACAGCAGTCTGAATGTAGTTCTCCTCAGGTATTTCAACCCGATAGGAGCACATCAGTCGGGGCTTATCGGTGAGGATCCAAACGGTATCCCTAACAATCTTGTTCCGTATATAGCACAGGTGGCTATAGGAAAGAGGGACGCTGTCCATGTGTTCGGAAATGATTATGATACTCCGGACGGTACGGGAGTAAGAGATTATATCCATGTGGTGGATCTGGCAAAGGGACATGTGGCGGCAATAAGGAAGCTGGAAAGTGACAGCGGGCTGTTCGTATATAATCTTGGTACCGGACACGGTTATTCGGTGCTGGAGGTGATCGACGCATATGAAAAGGCCTGCGGCAAAAAGCTTAACAGGATCATTGATCCGCGAAGACCGGGTGATATTGCCTGCTGCTACTGTGATCCGGAAAAGGCCGAGAGAGAGCTGGGCTGGAAGGCGGAGCTGGGCATCTATGAGATGTGCAGAGACTCATATAACTGGCAGAGTAAAAACCCGGACGGCTACGGCGCCTGTGAGCATGCAGGCATCTGCCTTGAGTGATAAATGATCAACAGAAAAGCATATGACGGATAATAAAACAGACAATAGAATTATTCTGGGTTGTGTTGCGGATGATTTTACCGGGGCCTCTGACGCGGCCTCATTTCTCGTAAAGGGAGGAATGGAAACAGCATTATTTAACGGAATTCCTATGGGAGAGCCTGAACTGAGTAAAATATCCGCTGTGGTCATTGCTCTTAAAACAAGAAGCTGTGATCCTGCACTGGCGGCAGAGGAATCATTGAAGGCCTTTGAATGGCTGAAGGCGCAAGGGGCTTCACTGCTGTACTTTAAATACTGCTCTACCTTTGACTCCTCGGACAGTGGCAACATCGGACCTGTCATCGATGCGGTGCTTGAAAAGTACAGTATTCCATATACGATATTATGTCCAGCGCTGCCTGTAAACGGAAGGACAGTAAGCGGCGGAAGGATATATGTGAACGGCAGTCTTCTGGAGGACAGTCCGATGAGATATCATCCCGTCACTCCTATGCTGAGATCCTCTGTGGCAGACCTTATGAGCGTTCAGGGAAAGTATCCCTGCATTGACCTTGGCAGAGTCAGAGAAGCAGCGGATGAAGGAGAGGGAACCGTAACTGAAACAGGAAGGCCTTCCCGCTGCTTATCGGAACAACAGCAGAAAACCATAGAGAATATTTGCGGGTGTCATGAGCATTTTTATATTGTGCCGGACTATGAGACGGATGAGGACGGAAGAAGGATAGCAGAGTGCTTCGGATCACTGAAGTTTATTACAGGAGGCTCAGGTCTTCTGGAACATCTTGGCAGGCTCCTTGCTTTCAAACAGGGAGACCCGGAGACAAGCAGCAGTTCAGAAGCAAAAGCGCACAGCACAAAGGATGCTTCAGAAGCAAAAGCTCCTAAGTCAAAGAAATCTTCAGAGGAAACAGCTCAAAGGACAAAGGAGAATACAGATGCGAGGAGAAACGACAGCTTTACTCTGATACTTGCAGGCAGCTGCTCAAAGGCGACATTGGGACAGATCGAATGCTTCGAGTCAGAGGGAAATACATCCTTCAGGATATCGCCGGAAGCAGTATTGGAGGGAGAAATAAGCGCGTCCACCCTTTGGGAGCAGATAAATGACACAGCCTGTTCGCGTAAGCTGAGCTGTCTTCTGGTGTACAGCTCGGCGCCGGAGAATGAAACAGCCCGTGTAAAGGAAAAATACGGAAGCAGGGCAGCAAAAGAGATTGAAGGCTTTATGGCTGAAATAGGCTGCTTTGCATATAAGAACGGGATCAGGAATATCATTGTAGCAGGAGGCGAGACTTCAGGTGCGGTTGCAGGAAGGCTCGGCTTTGAGGGCTTCAGGATAGGCGAGAGCGCTGCTCCGGGCGTGCCGGTGATGATTCCGCTTGGGGCGGAAGCTGTGAGGCTGGTGCTGAAATCCGGAAATTTTGGACAGAGGAGCTTTTTTTCGGATACGGTAAGGCTGTTGAGAGGATGCGTAAAAGCCGATCAAAAGCCGGAGAAGGCATGCTGAATTATTTAATGACAGGCTTACGGAGGTATTGATTTGAAAAAAACGTATACGATGCTGGTTCAGAATAAACCGGGATGTCTGGACAGAATAGCAGGAATAACAAGAAGATACGGTTGGAATATCATGAGCATGGTTGCAGCCGAGACACCGGATACCAAGGTCACAAGGATCACCATCTCATTAGAGTGCGACAAATTTTGCGAATGGCCTGATGAGGCTATTTCCAAGCTGGGCTTCGTTATCAGTATGGATGTCTGTGAGGATGAGGCATATTCGTTTCATGAAGTGCTTGTGGCAAGGGGCAGCAGAAAGAGCTTCGGTACTCTGTTGGACAGTGCTGACAGGATATCTGAGGAAAGCGGGGACGAATGTACGGTCTGGTGGCTGGGAGAGGATGACTACATTACCGGTCTGGAGATAAAGCTAAACAATATTCAGGAAATCAAGGCAGTCCGCTCGGGACCTATGGCGCTTAAGAGATGAAGGAGACCTATATGTTCAGAATACTAACGATTAATCCGGGTTCGACATCTACAAAGATGGCGGTTTTTGACGGCAATACAAAGCTGTTCGAAGAGGTGGGAAAGCATTCAAGAGCCGATCTGGCACGTTTTCCGGATGTTGTTTCCCAGAAGGACATGAGAAAGGAGCTGGTATACAAGGCTTTGGAAAAGCACTGTATTCCAAAGGAATCTATTAGTGCCATAGCGGGCAGAGGCGGTCTTCTTAAGCCTATTGAATCGGGCACGTATATTGTAAACGATGCCATGATAAAGGATCTGTACGGAGATATTGCAACAGTTCACGCATCTGCCCTCGGAGGTATCATTTCGTACGAGATAGGAAAGGAGCTCAGGGTTCCGGCATATGTTGTTGATCCTGTTGTGGTCGACGAAATGGAGCCGCGTGCAAAGCTCACAGGAATTCCGGGAATAGAGAGAAAAAGTGTATTTCATGCTCTCAACACGAAGGCTATAGCAAGAAAGGCAGCCGAAAAGCTGGGTATAGAATATGAAAACTCCAGACTGGTCGTGGCGCATTTAGGAGGAGGAATCACCGTTGGGGCTCACTGGTACGGAAGAGTTGTGGATGTCAATGATGCAGTCGCGGGAGAGGGACCGTTTACACCGGAGAGGAGCGGATCTGTGCCTGCCGAAGAGATAGTGGACATGTGCTTTTCGGGAAATTACACAAAGCAGGAGATGAAGCGTCTGATATCAAGCAACGGCGGAATGAGCGCATATCTCGGCACAAACGATCTTCATGAGGTTGAAAACATGATCAAGTCAGGAGATGAGTTTGCGGCACTGGTTGTGGATTCAATGGCGTACCAGGTTATAAAAGAGATCGGAGCAATGGTAGCGGTGCTCGAGGGCAGAGTGGATGCAATCGTACTGACAGGCGGAATGGCTCACTCCACAAGATTTACAGGAACTATCAAGCAGGGAGTAGACCAGATCGCTAAGGTGATCGTATATCCGGGAGAGGATGAGATGAGGGCTATGGCCGAAGGTGCGGTAAGAGTACTGGAGGGAAAAGCCCCGGTAAAGATATACGAATAA
>JAQXPY010000159.1 GCA_029100885.1 Clostridiales bacterium
ATGAGCAGTATGATCTTTCTGAGGCAGGCAACAAACAGAGACAGCTTGGCCTGACCGAGAGAAACGAAGGTTTGCTGAACAGCCATCTGAAGACCGAATATAGCCGTACCGCCCATATATATCCTTAATGCCCATGAGGCACAGGTTATCAGCTCTTCGCTGCTGGAATTGAATATCCTGACAAATACTCCCGGAAAGGTCTGAACTGCCAGCCAGAAGAGCAGCGTATAGGCTATACAGCTGCCGGCAAGGATACGAAATGCAGACATGACACGATCTGTTTTTCCTGCTCCGTAATTAAAGCTCATTACGGGCTGAGCGCCCTGAGCCAGTCCCTGAACGGGCAGCATCTGCAGCTGCATAACCGAACTGAGTATAGTCATCGAACCGACAGCGATATCGCCGCCGTATCTTGACAGGGAGGAGTTGAAGGCTACATTCAGTATGCTTTCGGTGGAAGTCATAATAAAAGGAGCGATACCGAGGGCCAGAACTGTCATGACTATCTCTTTCCTCAGTCTTAGATTCTTCTTGCGTATATGCAGGCGGGTGTTGTTTCCGGTAAGGAAACGCATTACCCATGCGGCGGAAATACCCTGTGAGATGATCGTGGCCAGCGCAGCTCCGCGAACCCCCATACCAAATACAAAAATGAATATCGGATCGAGGATGATGTTTATTACAGCACCGATCACTACAGTTTTCATTGCGGTGGAAGCAGCACCCTGTGTCGTGATGAATGTGTTAAGCCCAAGAGCCAGCATTACAAACAGCGTACCCGCAGAGTATATCCTGATATAGGACAATGCATAGGGCAGTGTATCGGAGCTGGCGCCAAAGCAGACAAGCAGAGGCCTGGCCAGGATCTCGACAAATGTCGTAAGCAATACAGCGCATATGACGAGCATGGCGAAGCAGTTTCCGAGAATGCTCTCGGCTGTATCAATATCACCCTTTCCCATGGCTATCGAAGCATTCGGAGCACCGCCGGCACCTACCAGCATTGAAAATGCCGTTATGAGCATGATGACAGGCAGGCACAGACCGAGACCTGTCAGTGCGATGGCTCCGTTACCGGGCATATGCCCTATATAGATACGGTCTACAATGTTGTAAAGCAGATTTACAAGCTGAGAAATGATAGCAGGAACAGCAAGCCTGATTACAAGCTGTCCCACGTTTCCAGAGCTAAGATCCGGTTGAGTCTGTTTAGCTGAAACGGTTTTGTACATTTTATATTTAAACTCCTGTTCTGCGGAAAAGCAGTATCCGCATACAATAACAATGTAATATATACAAAGGCTGGATGAAGTGCAAGTTAAATCGATACAATTGTGCTATACTAATTACAAGAAGGCTCGCTTAAGCGCATTTGTTATACGCTGATATTGAAAAACATTAATAGAGGCTCATTTCAGTATGGCGTGAATATTACATATATCGGAGGAGAATCATAGTGAATAAGCATTTTGTGTATAGATTTTCAACGAGGCTGATTTTTTGCCTGATGATTCTTGTATTGGGAGCATCGGTCACAGGCTGCGGCAACAACAAAAAAACCGAAGCAGACAATGCAAAGGCTGCCGAAAGCACACAAATCGAAGGTGCGAATGCCGGGGAATCGGGAGAGTCAGAGAGTCAGTTCAGACTCGCTGAATTTAATGCCCTGACTCTGGACGGAGAAAGCTTCACGCAGGAAGCTCTGGCAAACTATGATCTTACAGTTATCAATCTGTGGGCTACATGGTGCTTGCCATGCCTTCTGGAAATGCCGGATATTGCAGAGCTTTCTAAGGAACTTCCGGATAATGTCCGCCTGATTACCTATTGTCTGGATTATGATGATATTTCTGAGGTATCGAAGGTGTTGAACAAGGCAGGCTACGAGGGAGTGACCATTGTGGATGCGGACGGTGATATGAGCAGACTTGCCGACGCCTGTGAATACATTCCGACGACTGTATTTGTAGATAGTGAAGGCAATTCTGTTCATGATATCCTCGTGGGAGGACAGTCAAGACTCAAAAAGGTGTATCTTGATGCGATCAACGAATCACTCGGGAAGCTTGGAAAGGATGAGATATCCCTGAAGTGATCTCTTGGAGTGACCGAAAATGAAGAGTACGGATAAAATAAACATTACCATGAAGATCACACGGAGCATAAAGAACATTAGGGATATAAGGAATATAAGGTATCTGATGCTCGCTGCGGCAGTTATAAGCGTAGCTGTCGGCATTGCCTTGGGTCAGCCTGCCTCGGTACTGGGCAAGGCGGTCAGAGTGTGCCTTGAATGTATCGGAATCGGATAACAGCAGAAGCAGCGTAACATCTGAAGCCGCAAAAAAACTGATGCGAAATAGCCGCTGATGCGGAAAATACGCGGGTACGGAAAAGCGGCGCAGGTAGAAAAGAAAAGTGATAGCATAGTGACTGACAAGAAGGAAAATGACGGAAAGCTTAATATCTCATTTCAGAGAAAGATACAGCTGTTTTCTCTGGTACTGGTCAACGGGTACGCCGCAGGCTTTGCAAAGGGTAAGATATTTACAGGAAAGACCAAGGCAGTATGCGTACCGGTCCTTAACTGCTACTCTTGTCCCGGTGCCCTCGGTGCCTGCCCGATAGGTTCTCTTCAGGCATTTATCGGCAAGGGCAGGTTTCCGTTTTATGTATTGGGAACAATGATGCTGTTCGGAGTGCTGATAGGCAGAGCGGTCTGCGGGCTTCTCTGTCCCTTTGGGCTGGTTCAGGATCTGCTGTACAAGATACCTGTCAGAAGGCTCAGGGTGCCTGAGAGGATAGACAAACCTGCCAGACTCATAAAGTAC
>JAQXPY010000160.1 GCA_029100885.1 Clostridiales bacterium
GGCACAGTGGTACGGAGAGCTTATAGGCGGTGTTATCGGTGCCGTTGTTGCTGTATTTGTTATGTTCATTCTTGTCGCTGCATACGGCGGCGGTGTATTCGGAAGTGAGATGTTCCCGGCAGCTCAGGCAGCGGCAGTTGCGTCTGTAGTCGGCGGAATAGCAAATGTTCCGGTATTTATCGGCGGACTTGCAGCATCCATTATAATCTATTTCATCACTCCAAAATTCACCATGCTGGGTCTTGGTATCTATCTTCCGTTCTATCTGAGCGCAACAGCATTCATCGGCGGAATGATCAAGCTTATCGTGGAGAAGGCAGCTCCTGCCTTTGCAAAGGGAAGCACCGGAACGGTAGTTGCATCCGGACTGCTTGCGGGCGAAGGATTCATCGGAGTTGTGATCGCTATGGTTCAGGCTATTCAGATACTGATGGCAGTCTGAGCTTCGATCCGTCCGTTAAAATATGCTGCATATATCTCTGCCTGCTGTTATAAAAACGACAGGCAGAGGTGACTGACGCAAAAATAGGAGATTAATAAGAGATGAAAGAGATATCAATAAATGAAATAGAGGGCTTTCGAATAGGAAATGCCCAGAATAAAGATGCTGCGACAGGCTGTACCGTCATCATATGTGAAAATGGAGCGACCGCAGGCGTGGATGTGCGCGGAGGCAGCCCGGCATCAAGAGAAACAGAACTGCTCAGACCCGTCAACACCGTACAGCAGATCAATGCCGTAATGCTTTCCGGAGGAAGTGCCTTCGGACTTGAAGCCGGAGACGGGGCAATGAAGTATCTGGCTGAAAAGGGCATAGGCTTTGATACAGGCTTCGGAAAAGTACCGATCGTTTGCGGATGCTCATTGTTTGATCTGGAGCTGGTCACTAATAAGGTCTATCCTGACAAGGACATGGGATATGAAGCCTGCAGAAATGCCTTTGAGGGCAGGGAACCGGAGGAAGGCAATGCGGGAGCCGGAACAGGAGCCACAGTCGGAAAGTTTTTCGGAGCCGAAAGGATGATGAAGAGCGGACTGGGAATTTACGCAGCGCAGATAGGCGCGGTCAAGGTCGGAGCGATCGTGGCGGTAAACGCTCTCGGTGATATTATTGATTATGATACAAAGAAGATACTTGCAGGACTTCTTACAGAGGACGGCTCCGAGCTTGCCGATACTGTATCCGAAATGTATGCTCAGATAGAAAGAGACAGAGATCTATGGGGCGGCAATACTACCATAGGGTGTGTAATAACCAATGCAAAGCTGGACAAGTGCCGCTGCAACAAGCTGGCAAGCATAGCACACAACGGATATGCTCAGGCAATCAGACCGGTTCATTCTACGGCGGACGGAGACACCATTTTCCTGATGAGTACAGGAGAGGTCGAAGCTGGTGTTGATGCTGTAGGCGCACTTGTAACAGAATGTATGGCGAGGGCGATCAATCGCGCGGCAACACAGTCTGAAGCTGCGTACGGTCTGAAATCAGCGGCAGACTTCAGCTGACAATTAATTCCCCCTAATATAGCAGTATCCCCGATATAGCGAAAAGGTCCGGGTACGCCTAAGTGGTCAGGCGTTCCGGACTTTTTCCGTTTGGGTTTCCTGTGTCAGTCTGTGCAGGACTCGTATATACGGCTGCCCATACTTTTTCTCTTATAAGCCGCGGGAGCATATTTCTAAATAGAAAACCTGTGCAATACATGTTATGATACTATTGTTATCAAAGCTTTCCTGTAATTCTCTGATTCAGGATCGATTCACACGGATTTAATATTTGGGTATTATGATTATCACAGTAAATATTGAAAACACCAAGATCTATATAGGATGTGCGGAGGAGAGCTCCGGATATATTTATTTTGAGGATTCGATATCAACGGATCTGAACAGAACATCCGCAGAATACAGCATTATCATCAGGCAGCTGCTTGAGTTAAGAAAAACACCTGCTGATGACATCGGCGGCTGTATCCTTTCTTCCTGTGTGCCTCAGATCACAGAAACTGTGAAGCAGGCTATGGACAGTGTTCTTGGCAGGGGAGTGATCGAGGTGGGACCCGGCATAAAGACCGGAGTCAATATCAGGATCGATGATCCGACACAGCTCGGAGGAGATATGCTTGTGGCTGCTGCGGCGGGAATATCCGAATACGGAGGACCGCTGTGTATTATCATTCTCGGAACTGCCGGAGCCATGTTCGTTCTGGATAAGAATAACAGCTTTGCGGGATGCCTTATTCTGCCCGGTCTTAAGGTCTCCATTGACAGCCTGACAAGAACCGCCTCGGAGCTGCCGGGAGCAGCGCTCAGGGTACCGTCCGCCATTATCGGAAAGTCAACGGTAAAGGCCATGCAGAGCGGCGTTATCTACGGCTGCGCGGCTTCTATTGACGGTCTGCTCGATCGTATTCAGGATGAGCTGGGGTATAAGGTGAATACACCTGTAATAACAGGAGAATTTGCTGATATGATAGCCCCGCTGTGCAGACACAGGCTGAATGTTGATCCGCATCTTATGATGAAGGGTCTGATCATTATTTACAATAAAAATAAAAGGAATCAGACAAGGTGAAGAATTATCTGAAATATGCAAAGCCTTACCGCTTTGCATATATTTTTGGACCTGTGATGATGCTGACAGAGGTCTTTGGGGAGGTATGGATCCCGAAGCTTATGTCGCTCATCATCGATAACGGGGTTGCGAATCATGATGCGGCCTACATATTGAAAACAGCTGCTGTTATGTTCGGAGCATGCCTTATTATGATCTGCGGAGGGGTACTCGGCAGTTATTTTTCTGTAAAGGCATCTGTCGGAACAACGTCAGATATAAGAAAGGATCTGTATTCGAGGATCCTGGATTTTTCATTTTCTGATATCGACAGATTTTCTACAGGCTCCTTGATAACGCGGCTTACTAATGACCTGCAGCAGATACAGCAGCTTATAGTTATGATGCTTAAGCTGGCGCTCAGATCTCCGGGAATGCTGATCGGAGGCTTTATCATGGCTCTGGGTGTAAACAGGGAGCTGGCAATGATACTGCTGCTGATCATTCCTGTTCTCGGGGCGTGCATTTTTCTGATCATGAAGACAGCATATCCGAGATTTGTAAAGATGCAGAAGGCTCTTGATAATCTGAACGGAGGCATTAAGGAGACGCTTACCAATATTAGAGTGGTCAAATCCTTTGTAAGGGAGGACTTCGAAAAGGAGAAATTCGGCAGGCTCAACGATGATATGCGGGACAGATCCATGGCTGCCATGAGAGTGGTGATATTCATGCAGCCTGTGATGATGGTGTTTATGAATGCGGCAAGCATAGCCGTAGTATGGCTCGGAGGCAATAAGATCATTCTCGGCAGCATGCTGGTTGGGGAATTAACAGCTTTTATTACCTACATCACACAGATACTTATGTCTCTGCTGATGCTTGCAATGGTGATCCTTCAGTCCTCGAGAGCTGTTGCATCCTTTAAACGAGTATCGGAGATCATGGAATATGAGCCTACCCTCAGCGACGAAGGTGCAGCCTGCAGGGACAAAAGGATCGAAAGAGGAGAGATAGAATTTAAAAATGTCTGCTTTGAGTATGATACGGACAAAGTGACAGGAGAATGTGCGGATAATTCCGATACTCAGATACTGAAAGACCTGTCCTTTAAAATAAATGCCGGTGAGACCGTAGGCATTCTGGGCTCCACAGGCTGCGGAAAGACGAGCATGGTCCAGCTGATACCGAGACTGTATGATGTGACCTCCGGGCAGGTGCTGATAGACGGAACTGATGTCAGGGATTATTCTCTCTTCCATCTGAGAGAGTCAGTCGGAATGGTACTTCAATACAACACGCTTTTCTCCGGTACGGTTTCGGAAAACTTAAGATGGGGAAATGAGAACGCTGCTGATGAAGAGCTCAGACGCTTTTGCGAATATGCTCAGGCCGACAGCTTTGTTTCTGCTTTTCCTGAAGGCTATGAAAAAATGGTGGAGCAGGGCGGGGCAAACCTTTCCGGAGGACAGAAGCAGCGTCTGTGTATTGCCAGAGCATTGCTGAAAAAACCGAAGATACTTATTCTGGATGATTCTACATCGGCAGTGGATACGGCTACCGAGGCGAGGATCAGCGAAGCCTTTGCTGCGGAGCTTAAGGATACCACAAAGCTTATCATTTCCCAGAGGACGAATTCGGTAAAAAATGCCGACAGGATCATCGTCATGGATGAAGGCAGAATAGCAGATATCGGAACACATGCTGAGCTTATTGACAGATGCGAGGTATATAAGGAGATATATTTCATTCAGAATGAGAAGAAGGAGGGAGAGGTATGAGAGAAAGAGAAGAACTCAGGCTATCCCTCATGAAGAGATACGGCAGAAGAACCGCTGACAGCGTTAACGGCAGACCGGGCGTTCCGGGAGGACCGGGAAGACCGGGAGGACCTCATGGAGGTCCCGGAGGCATGAGAGGTCCGGGCGGCAAGCCGGACAACACGAGGCAGACTGTGAAAAGGCTCATGAAATATGTATTTGCCGAAAAGCTTCGTCTGTCTGCCGCAGTTGTATGTGTGGTAGTCAGCACAGCATCACAGCTTGCGGCATCATATATGCTGAGACCGATCATAAACAGATATATTGTTCCTTCGGACGGAGCTCAGGGCGATCCCGGGGGACTGGCTGCGGCACTGGTATTAATGGCTGCTATTTATATCATTGGTATCCTGAGCACCTATTTACAGTCAAGGCTGCTTATTGAGGTGGGGCAGAACAGTCTCAGAAGCATGCGCAGAGAGCTGTTTGACCATATGCAGAAGCTTCCGGTAAAGTATTATGATACAAATTCCAGGGGCGATCTGATGAGCAGATACACCAATGATATAGACAACGTGGGAAATATGCTTTCTTCAACACTGATGTCATTAGTCAGCGCGGTGCTTACATTGATAGGCACCTTTGGATTGATGCTGTATACAAATGTTATTCTGACAGCTGTTACCGTTGTGATGGTACCGCTTATGATGACTGCCGCAAAAAGAATAGCGGCGGCATCCTCGGGCTATTATTCCGGACAGCAGGCGGCTCTCGGAGCAATAAACGGATATATAGAGGAAAGCGTAGGCGGACAGAAGGTAATAAAGGTCTTTAACCATGAGGCAGTTTCGAATGAGGAGTTTGACATTCTCAACAATGAGCTCAGACAGCATCAGCTGAAGGCTCAGTTTTTTTCAGGCATCATGGGACCTGTTATGAACTGCTCTGCACAGATCAACTATACCCTGACAGCAGTCATAGGAGGCATGCTGTGCATTTTCCGCGGACTGGATATCGGAGGTCTGACGGTATTTCTGAACTATTCCAGAATGTTCAACAGACCTATCAATGAACTGTCAAATACAGTGTCTGCGGTATTTTCGGCGCTTGCCGGAGCAGAAAGGGTATTTGCGGTGTTAGATACAGAGACAGAGGAGGATACGGACGAAAAGTGCCTGAAGGTGAGCTGTGCTTATGAGCCGGAAGCTGTAAAGGGTGATATAGTGATCGAAAATGTTTCCTTCGGCTATACTCCTGAAAAGACAGTTCTGAAAAATATCAGCGTATACGCTCATCCGGGACAGAAGATAGCTTTTGTCGGGTCTACGGGAGCAGGAAAGACCACTGTCATGAATCTGCTGCCTAGATTTTATGATGTGGACAGCGGAAGGATCATGATAGACGGGCATGATATCCGTGAATACAGCAGGAGCCGGCTGAGGAGCAATATCACCATGGTTCTGCAGGATTCTCATCTATTCAGCGGCACGATAATGGAAAACATCAGGTACGGCAGACCGGATGCAACGGATGAGGAGGTCATTGAAGCCGCAAAGACTGCTTCGGCGCATTCCTTTATCAGGCATATGCCCAGGGGCTATCAGACTGTCATTGATGCTGACGGAAGCAACCTGTCACAGGGACAGAGGCAGCTTTTGAATATTGCCAGAGCAGCGGTTTCAAAATCTCCGATCCTGATCATGGACGAGGCGACATCTTCTGTAGATACAAGAACCGAGAAGCTTATCGAAAGGGGAATGGACAGACTGATGAGCACAAGGACGACCTTTATCATTGCCCACAGACTGTCAACGGTCAGGGATGCCAATGCGATAATGGTACTCGAAAACGGTGAGATCATCGAAAGAGGGACTCATGAGGAACTGCTGAAGCTTAAAGGACGATACTATGAGCTGTATACAGGCAAGGCAGAGCTTGACTGAACAGACGTCAGCTTCAGTAAGTTTGAAGCGGTGAAACAGAAGACACAAAGAGGATCCGGAAATGATGAAAGCAGAGAAACCGGAGCTGTATTCGATGAATAAAAATCAGAGGGCAATATGGAACTGAGCATTCTTCTTTTGAAAAAAATACTTTCAATGGCTGTTATGATGCTGATGGGGTATTCCTGTATAAAAGCAAAGATAGTAAAAGAAGCGCATACACCGCTGCTTTCTGCTCTGCTGCTCTATGTCTTTTCGCCCTGTCTTCTGTTCAATGCCTTTGTGGCAGTTGAGTATTCCCGGGAAAAGCTGGAGGCGCTGCTGCTGTCTGCCGTGATATGTGTTTTTGCACAGCTGTTTCTGATTATCTGTTCGTGGGCTGCAGGGAGATCTCCTTTAAAAGCGGATGGAACAGAACAGGCCTGCATGGCTTATACAAACTGCGGGAATCTCCTGGTGCCTCTTATCAGCAGCCTGCTGGGAATGGAATATGTATTCTATCTGTCTCCGTTCGTTGCGTGCGTGCCGATTGCCTGCTGGGTGCATATGCCGAGGCTTCTCACGGGAAGATCGGAATTTGAAGTAAAAAGGATACTGTTCAATCCGTGTATTCTGGCAATAGAAGCCGGAGTGGTTTTCTTTGCGGCTGATATGCGGCTGCCTGAGATAGTCGGAGATGCGATCACGAGCGTATCCTCTTCTATCGGCTCCGTCTCCATGCTGTTTACAGGTATGCTTCTGGCGGGAATAGACCTGAAGCGGGCATTTCTGAATGCAAGGTATCTGATTGTTTCGCTCATGAAGCTGCTGCTGTTCCCGTTCATGTTCATTATTATCATCCGCATAAGCGGAATCACGGTTAATTATCCGGATACGAGAGCGCTGTTTCTGACTGCGGTAATGGGAGCCTCGGCTCCGACAGCAACAATGGTTCTGATGATGGCGAATCAGCTCGGCAGCAGCTCCGAGTCAGCTTCGGCGATCAGCGCCATGACAACGGTTTTATGTATCATAACGCTGCCTGCGATGGTTTTTGTATTTCAGCTGCTGTGCTGACAGATATCCTGCAGGCAATTCAAAATGCCCGTATACCGTGCATAATATACCCCATGAGAAGAAAAAAGTGCATTGAATATTTTTAAACGGTTTTAAAAGATACTGAAAACAGCTTTTGCAGGGACCGAGAATAACACGAACAGAAAAAACTGATCATGCAGTTATTGTCAATATATTATTAAAGGATATGACCCATGCTGATTGACTTCTTTTTTGAGCCATGATAGAATTATCGGGATAAAAAA
>JAQXPY010000161.1 GCA_029100885.1 Clostridiales bacterium
CTTCCGGAAAATGCTGCAAAGGAGGATGCATCCAACATCCACGGACATAACAGCTGGTCACTTCCTTACGGACCGTATGAGGAGCTTTCCGATGAGGCGAGGATCGGCTACGGCGGACCTGCTCCGGGAAGAAGACATACCTACGAGCTGGTGCTCTATGCGCTGGATATTGTTCCTGAACTGGAGACAGGATTTTATTACAGCGATATGAGAAATGCGATCGAGGGACATATCCTTGATAAGGCAGTATTAAAGATGTATTACGGCGAATAACAGATATGAAAGAGGAACTGTTAAAGAAAATCAGAGCACTTGTTGAGGGAGAAAAGCTGGCACTGGACAGCTATTTCTTCTGCGGATCCGGCTCGTCTCTGCCGGACGAGGAACTGATCAGCTCGGGAGAAGCATATCTCAGAGCCGCAGAGAGCGGCAGTACCGATGAAGCGGCAAAGGAAAAGCTGCTTGAAAGGCTCGAGTCTGCAGCAGGCAAAAAACAAGAGGTGCTCAAATCCAGAGCATCGATAGTCGATGATATGGAGGATCCTAAGGCAGAGGTTATCAGGGAGATACTTGAAAACAGAGAACTGCTTTAAGATAAAACGCAGCACTGTCGGAGAAAATGAGGGGAAAATCCGGCTTTTAGAAAACAGTCATTTTTAGGAGGGAAAATTCAGAAGGAAAAAAACAGAAATGCCGCAATGGCAAGGAACAGACAACACCGCCGCAGACAACATAGTTGCAGGTAACGCAGCCGAAAATAATGTCGTGACAAACGACGGTGACTGAGCTGTGACCCGTTATATTATATATTTTTATATCCCACCCCGGACCAGGGGCAGATGCGCTGAAGAAAGCCGAAAATGCATCCAGGTCCGGGGCCTTTCTTTTGCATCGGACAGCATGCCTTTATCGGGATGAAAAAGAGCATTTTCAGAAAATAGATAACGACCGCTTGACAGAATTATTCCCTAAGTGTAATACTGATTCTTGCTTCGTTAACAGACGGAAGGCTTTTGAACAATGAACCCGGGCTTTTCCGGACAATGAACAGGAGACAGAATGACATTTACAGAGATTGCAGAAAAAAGATATTCGGTCAGAAATTTCAGTCAGAGACCCGTTGAGAAGGAAAAGCTTCAGCACATCCTTGAGATGGGACGCCTCTCACCGACAGGTGTGAACTGGCAGCCGCAGAGACTGCTTGTCATGGAAGGCGAAGCCATGGAAAAGTTTGCAAGGTGCACCTTCTTTGTGTTCGGTGCGCAGACCGGGATCCTTGTCTGCTACGACAGGAATGTAAGCTGGACCAGTGACTGGGGAACAAATATCGGCAGCATAGATGCTACTATGGTCATGTCAACGATGATGTATGCCGCGGAGGAACAGGGACTCGGTACTATTATTATAGGAGGCTACAACGAAGACAGACTGAGGGAGCTCTTTAAGATGCCGGACTATCTTGAACCGGTGGGAGCCCTGCTGATAGGATATCCTGCCCCGGAATCAAAGCCACATCCGGTATATCATCAGAGAAAACCGATGAGTGATACTGTTTTTTACGGGGACTTCTCCGAGGTAACACCGGGAGAAGATCACGCCGGAAAGCACAGAGTCAGATTCCCGGACTGATCATGTCAGTGATCCGGGATCGGACAGGGGAGTAATAACAGGTTCACAGAGCGAGATCCCTTGGTCGGACATGGCGATGATCCAGGGATGAGCAGGGATAGAATTAATTCCTAAATAAAGCATGGAAAGAAGGAGAAACAATGAAGCTTCTAATAGATGATGCCGATGTAAATGCGATTAGAAGATTATACGAGTATTACCCGATAAAAGGCGTGACCACCAATCCTTCGATCCTTGCGGCAGCGGGAAGACCGCCCTATGAGGTGCTGAAGGAGATTCGCAGCATAATCGGTGCGGATGCAGATCTCCATGTTCAGACAGTGGCTTCGGACTGCTCCGGAATAATTGATGATGCCCATGAGATATTGAGGCGGCTCGGAGACGGTACACTGGTCAAGATACCTTGCATGCCTGAGGGCTTTAAGGCTATGAAGCAGCTTAAAAGAGAGGGTGTCAGACTGACCGGAACAGCTGTTTATACATCCATGCAGGCATATATGGCCGCAGAATGCGGAGCTGAGTATGTCGCTCCCTATGTGAACAGGATCGACAACATGGGATATGACGGAGCAGCTGTAGTCCGTCAGATACAGGATATTTTTGACAATAACGCATACGAGACCGGCATTCTGGCCGCAAGCTTTAAAAACACGCAGCAGCTGCTGGAGCTGTGCAGCTACGGAATAGCGGCAGCGACTGCCGCACCGGGAATAATTGACGGAATGTTCTCAAATGCTTCGGTGAATGCAGCAGTCGAAGCCTTCAGGAAGGACTTCGAAAGAGCGGCAGGCGACGGGCTCACCATGAGCACGACGAATATGTAAGGTTGTAATGCAGGCTGAGGCGGGCTTAAGAAGCGGCTCTGCAGATCGATATCCTCCATACAGTATAATAATGAGGAAGTTCAAGCTGATAGAGTGATGAGAACGGGCAGCGACTGCTGCATTCAAAGTGAAGGAAAAGAATACGGAGAGTAGAAAATGTCAGCTGACAGAGCATTGATAGCGATGAGTGGGGGTGTGGACTCGTCGGTGGCGGCATATCTCATGAGTGCCGCGGGCTACGATTGTGTAGGCTGTACCATGAAGCTGCATAACAGCGAGACCGAGGCCGGACAGGAGCCGGGCGGACATACCTGCTGTTCTCTGAGAGATGTGGAGGATGCGAGGACGGTAGCGTACCGCCTTGGAATGCCGTATCATGTTTTTAATTTCTCTGAGGATTTTGACGAGAAGATAATACAGAAATTTATCCGCAGTTATGAAAACGGAGTCACACCTAATCCGTGCATTGACTGCAATCGATATATGAAATTTGATAAGCTCTTTGACAGAGCTGAGATATTGGACTGCGATCTTGTGGTAACGGGACATTATGTCAGGGTCGAAAAGCAGGACGGAAAAAATGTTCTGAAGAAGGCGGTTGACGAGACAAAGGACCAGAGCTATGTGCTGTATTCCATGACCCAGTATCAGCTCGCACACGTGAGATTTCCTCTCGGTGAGCTGAAAAAGAGTGAGGTCAGAGAAATAGCCCTTAAGCAGGGCTTTGTAAATGCAGAAAAGCCGGACAGTCAGGATATCTGCTTTGTGCCTGACGGAGATTATGCCGCGGTCATTGAAAAATACACAGGTAAGCATTATCCTCCGGGAAACTATGTGGACAGCCTTGGAAATATTATGGGGCAGCACAGTGGAATCATTCATTATACCATTGGTCAGCGCAAGGGACTTGGCATTGCCTTCGGCAGTCCGAGATTTGTATGCGATATCAGACCGAAGGAAAATGAGGTACTGCTCGGAACAAATGAAGAGCTGTTTGAGAGAGAGCTTATCGCAGGGGACTTTAACTGGATAGCGGGAGAGCCGCCGTCAGAAAGCTTCCGGTGCAGGGCAAAGATCCGCTACAGACAGCAGGAGCAGTGGGCACAGGCAACAGTGCCGGAAGACGGGATCGTAAGGCTCGTGTTTGATGAGCCGCAGAGGGCCATAACACCGGGACAGGCCGCAGTACTGTATGATGGCGATGTGGTGCTTGGAGGAGGCACCATACTTCGCAGAGCCCATAGCCTCAAATAATAACGCGAATAATCTTGCCTGATACTGACCTGTATTAAGAAAGTACCTTGGTGCATACTGATCAGTATCAACAGGAAACAACAATAATAAAACAGGAAACGTGCCGGAGATCAGGTATCGACCGGACAATAATAAAACAGAAAACGTGCCGGAAGTCAGTCTTATTAAGACGGAGTGCCGCTGCACGGAAGGGTGTTGTATGAAATATCTGAAGCAATTGCTTATTATAACGTTTATTGCCATGATAGGCGAGACGCTGAACTACTTTATTCCGCTGCCTGTACCGGGCAGTATATACGGACTGGTGCTTATTTTTCTGGCACTGAATTTTAAGATCATCCGTCTCGATCAGGTCAGTACTACAGGAAAGTATCTGCTCGAGATCATGCCGATCATGTTCGTGCCTCCGGCAGCCAAGCTTGTCAGCTCCTGGGATATGGTAAAGGGAGTGCTGCTGCAGGGTACATTTATCACCTGCTTTACGACTGTCGCCGGAATGGTTGTGGTAGGAATGGTGACTCAGGCAGTGATCAGAAGAGATAAGAGGAAGGAAGCAGAAAAATGCACGAAATAATAAATGACTATCTGGGTCATTCGACATATTTTGCCATTGTAATGTCGGTGGCATACTATATGCTCGGCATCGTACTTAAGAGAAAATTCAAGCTGGCGATATTCAGTCCGCTGATAGTTGCATCGGTACTGACTATCGTGACTATCGTGATATTTGATATCGATATGGAGATATACAATAAAGCCGGAAACTATATCAGCTTTATGCTGACGGCGGCGACTGTGTGCTACGGCATACTGCTTTATGAGCAGCTGGAGATACTGAAGTCGAATTTTAAGGCTATAACCATAGGTATACTGACAGGGATAGTCATTACCATGTTTATCATACTCGGCTTCAGCATATTGTTCAGGCTTCCGCACGATCAGTATGTGTCCCTGCTTCCTAAAAATATCACGACAGCCATCGGTCTCGGCATTTCCGAGGCGAACGGAGGCTATCCGTCCATAACCATTGTATGGATCCTGATCACCGGTAATCTCGGAAACGCGATAGCGGAGCCGGTTATCAGGCTGTTCAAAATAGAGGAGCCTGTGGCAAGGGGCGTGGCTATCGGCAGCTCCTCCCACGCAGTCGGTACCGCAAAGGCATTGGAGATCGGTGCGGTAGAGGGAGCTATAAGCGGTCTGTCCCTTGCCGTGACAGGTATTCTGTCGGTAGTGGTAGCGGCGGTATTTGCACAGCTGTATTGAGTTATACAGGGCTGTTTTGTATAGCTGTACACAATGCGTTGAAGGTGTTACATGCAGCTGAGGCTATCTTAGCGCGCAGGCTGTGTATTTTAACATAGTCTGTATTGACTTTATATAGAAAAAATTGTATCATGTTAACGCCTACTAAAAAGATAGGTATAGATTGACTGTGTATCCTGCGGGTTTTGGCAGATAGATTGCCGCGCTGCACCGGAGCAGCCGAAAAAAGATTGAAGTAATTGAAATAACTGTAAATATTTGATCAGAGGAAATATATACTGTACAGACTGCGGACAGTCTGTATGATAGAGGAGTAAAACATGGATAACACACAGATGATATATCTGGATAATGCAGCCACGACAAAGGTAAGACCGGAGGTCTTTGAGGCTATGAGACCGTATCTGGAGGAGCAGTACGGCAATCCGTCCAGTGCATATGCCTTTGCCGGAAGGATAGCCCAGAAGGTGGATGAGAGCAGACAGACTATTGCAGCATTTTTAGGCGCAAAGCCTCAGGAGATATATTTTACAGGCGGCGGAAGCGAATCCGATAACTGGACCCTCAAGGGTATTGCAGAGATGTACGCATCCAAGGGCAGACATATTATTACCACAAAGATCGAGCATCACGCCATTCTTCATACTGCCGAGTATCTGGAGAAGAAGCGCGGCTGTGAGGTGACCTATCTCGATGTGGATGAGAACGGAATGATCGACCTCAAGGAGCTTGAGGCAGCCATCCGACCGGATACTATCCTTATCTCGGTAATGTTTGCCAACAATGAGATCGGCACCATCGAGCCGGTAAAGGAGATCGGACGTATTGCACATGAGCACGGAGTACTGTTCCATACTGATGCTGTGCAGGCCTTCGGACATGTGGCTATAAATGTGGACGAGCTTAACATCGATCTGCTGAGTGCCAGCGGACATAAGCTCAATGCGCCAAAGGGAGTCGGCTTCCTGTATGTTCGTACAGGTGTAAGGATCGAGCCGCTCATCCACGGCGGAGCACAGGAGAGGGGCAAGCGTGCAGGCACTACAAATGCAGCCGGAATCATTGCCTTCGGCAAGGCTGTTGAGCTTGCGGCAGCAGAGATGGAGCAGCGTGCTGCTCATGAGCAGAAGCTTCGCGATCATCTGATCAGCAGAGTTATGGCTGAGATACCTTATACCAGACTCAACGGACATCCGACAGAGAGACTTACGAACAATGCTAACTTCTGCTTCAGATTTATAGAGGGAGAGTCGCTGCTTCTGATGCTGGACAGAGTCGGCATCTGCGGCTCCAGCGGATCGGCATGTACATCGGGATCTCTTGATCCTTCGCATGTCCTGTTAGCTATCGGACTTCCTCACGAGATCGCCCACGGTTCCCTCAGACTGACCCTGTCGGAGGAGACCACACAGGAGGAGATCGATTATACAGTTGACAAGCTTAAGGTTATAGTAGACAGACTTCGCAGCATGTCGCCTCTGTATGAGGATTTTGTTAAAAAGCAGGGTAAATGATAAGCAGCATCTGCGGAAAAATATAACGGATACGGATCACATATGCGAAAAAGCATGCAGCAGGATTTTCGTATCTGACAGGAGAATTGAGAGAGGAGAGTACCCGGCATGAGTCAGGTTACAGAATACAGCGAGAAGGTCATTGACCATTTTATGAACCCGAGAAACATGGGTGAGATCGAGAATGCCAGCGGTGTCGGCACAGTCGGAAATGCCAAGTGCGGAGACATCATGAGAATGTATCTGGATGTGGATGATAACGGCATCATCACAGACTGCAAGTTTAAGACCTTCGGCTGCGGCGCAGCAGTGGCGACCAGCAGTATGGCGACGGAAATGGTGATCGGCAAGACTATTCAGGAGGCAATGAAGGTCACAAACAAAGCAGTTGCAGAGGCATTGGACGGACTTCCGAAGGAGAAGCTTCACTGTTCGCTGCTTGCGGAGGAGGCGATCCACGCGGCACTCTGGGACTATGCCAAGAGTCATAATATCGAGATCGAGGGACTCGAGGAGCCTGTAAACGATATCGACGAGACAGAGAAGTTCTACGAGATGGAGAAGTAATAAGAGACAGAGAACCAAGCTATAGGTTACATGAGGCGGAGAAGTGATAAGCGATATTGTCTCCGCTGCATATGAACAGCATTAATACGACAGAGATAAGCCCTTAGGCAGATACGGAGAATGCTCCGTTATCAGCTTAAGGGCTTTTGTGTATAAAAAAAACCGTTATCAGTCATATACAGCCGATAACGGGGTTTTTTATTATGCAAATATAAGTTCAGTTAAGATTATATCCGCTGCACTGCTGCGGATACTGTCTGTCAACCCATGAATACCATCAGATCCATGATATCAGCCACATGGAAGCAGCACTGTGACACCGGTTCCAGGATATCAGCTCAGTGACATCAGCTCCATGACATCAGTTCATTGTACAGCCAAATATACTTTTGGGCAGAGACCTTCCAGGAGTAGTCAGCGGTGATAGCTCTGCGTACTATGCCGCGCCATGATTTCTGCCTTGTGAAATAGATCTCCTTGGCATAATTGATGGTGTTGAGCAGCAGTCCCGCGTCATAACGGTCAAAGGAAAAGCCGTTTCCGGACTCTTCGTATTCATTGTAAGGCTGAACCGTA
>JAQXPY010000162.1 GCA_029100885.1 Clostridiales bacterium
ACTCTCTCAATTATTTCATCTTAAGACTTTTACATCTTTAAGACTCTCACATC
This sequence comes from Clostridiales bacterium, assembly GCA_029100885.1. Lineage (GTDB taxonomy): Bacteria > Bacillota > Clostridia > Lachnospirales > Lachnospiraceae > Avilachnospira. Next base: position 54 of record JAQXPY010000162.1, read on the forward strand.
GTTTTCGTTCTCTCCAAGCTGTTCAGAACCTTGGCTCGCTCTCTCAAGCTTCTTTCCGTTCTTACTGCGCTTTTTGAAGTTCTCTTATCAAGAATCTTCAGGGTCTGTGCATTAATTCTTTATTGGTTTTTATTGTGCTGCTGTCTTTCGTGACAGCCTGTTTAATTTATCACACCCGCGTTTCCCTGTCAACTGGTTTTTTGATTTTTTTTACCGGCTTTTTTTCTGACCTTTTTACCGGCCTCTTTTTACCGGCCTCTTTCAGTTGACCTGCGTGTGCTTACTCAGGCTCTTCCTATGCTCGTTATCAAGGGTACCGACAACCGACTCTTAATCAGCTCCTTTTTTACACCCTCTTAAGGACAGCTCCGCTAATCTATCACACCTGTCATGTTTTTGTCAAGGTTTTTTTCTCAGGGTATTTCTCAGGGTATTTCCCGGAGCTCTTCTCAGGGTTTTATATTTCACCTCTTTTTTGACCCCGTTTTTAAAAAATCTCCGAGTTTTTTTATTACCAATCCTACGATCAAGCCTGTTATCGCAGGCACTGCCCATCCCAGACCAATGTCATACAGAGGCAGCACAGCCGATGCAGCTCCGGTAAGAGCCTCTATAGGCGGAAGCTCCTTTACGCCTGCGGGCAGCGCTCCGACAAAGTCAAATACAGCCGCTCCGAGGGTCATTACGGTTACCGACACATATACTCTTCTGTCGTAGTTAAAATATCTTCCGAACAGACTGAGGAGTATCAGCGTGATCGCCAGAGGATAGATAAACATCAGCACAGGTACAGACCACTCAATTATTGCATTCAGCCCGGCATTTGCAAGCAGAAACGGAAACACACAGAACTTCACAGTCCATTTTCTGTAGCTTTGTACCGGAAACATTTCCTCGAAGGTCCGAGCGCACGAGGTCACCAGTCCTATTGCAGTCTTCAGGCATGCCAGCAGCACCGTGGCAGCAAGGAACAGCTGTCCTGCATTTCCAAAATAATGCTTTGCTATCTCGCTCAGTGCCGCGCCTCCGTTTTCACTCACCGGCATGATCCCGCGGCTGAACGCGCCCATCAGCGTTATCATCAGATATATTACCGCCATTGCCGCACAGCTGAGAGCTCCTGCTCTCACAGTATTTGCAGCGGTCGCCTCCGGCTCTCTTATCCCCAGTTCCCGGATAACATTTATTACAATGATGCCAAAAGCCAGTGACGCCAGCGCATCCATGGTATTGTAGCCCTCGAGAAAGCCACTGAAAAATGCCCCCTCACTATAGGTCTCGCCCGGTATTCCCGCTGTAATTTTTCCCATCGGAAACACAAACGACACTGCCAGCAGCACCGCCAAAAAGAACAGGAATACCGGATTGATGATCTTTCCTATCCATGTCAGGATGCCGCTTGGTCTGAGTGAGAAGAACAATACCGCGGCAAAGAATGCAGCGCTGAATGCAAACAGCAGTATCCGTCCGTTTCCGCCGCTCACCATCGGTTCTATTCCCACTGCAAATGCCGTGGTGGCACACCTTGGTATCGCAAAGAACGGTCCTATCGTCATGTACAGCAGGCATGTCAGAAATACCGCATAACGCTTTCCGACTCGTTCAGCCATATCACGCAGTCCTTCGCTGCCCGATATTCCCATTGCCGCCACGCCCATCAAAGGAAGTCCCACTCCCGTCAATATAAACCCTGCCGCCGCCTGCAGGCTGTTTCCTGCCGCCAGCTGGCCCATCCTCACGGGAAATATCAGATTCCCGGCTCCGAAAAACATTCCGAACAGCATGCTCGCGACAGCTATAAGTTCCTTTCCGGTCAGTTTTGTTTTCATAACTGCACTCTCCCGCACAATATTCTCATCATGTCCGGTTATTGTATGACAATTTCCCTCTCTGTGCAACAGTCATATAGCTTTCTGCATATCCCGTTAATATTACGCATCCCGAGACACTTTATTACAGAATATCTCAGTTTGTTACTATTCAGCACCCGTCAAAGCATATTCGCCGGTCCACTCGCCTTCGGCTCATTACTTGTTTATCTCTGTTCACCTGCACAGAATGCCTGCAGATTTCTTATCTCTATTAACCTACTATTCTGGTAATTGACCATGATTCAACGTTCTAATATAATTATGACTGATATTTCTTTTTCAATATCAGATACTGATACGAGGATGCTCCATGCAGGAGGGAAATACTATGCCTGACTTCAACAAGATCATTGACCGTCATAATACCAACAGTCTCAAACACGACTTCGTTGCGGAGCGAGGATATCCCGAGGATGTTCTGCCGCTTTGGGTCGCAGATATGGATTTTCGTGCCCCTGAGCCGGTTGTGGATGCGCTGAGGCGTTCAGTTGAACACGGTATTTTTGGTTACAGTGACATTAAGAAGGATTATTACGAAGCGGCTGCCAACTGGTTTTCAGACCGTTTCGACTGGCTCACGCAGGAAGATTGGCTGGTCACAACTCCGGGAGTGGTTTTTGCTCTGGCCATGGCTGTCCGCACATTGACCGAGCCCGGCGACAGTGTCCTTGTCCAGCCGCCTGTATATTATCCTTTCTTCAGTGTTGTCAAAAATAATGATCGCAGGCTTGTCGAATGCGGGCTTGTTTATGAAAACGGAAAATATCTGATCGATTTCGATGATTTTGAGAACAAGATAGAGGAAAACAAAGTGAAGCTCTTTATCCTCTGCAGCCCCCACAATCCCGTGGGTCGTGTATGGACAACGGAGGAGCTTTCCAGAATAGGGGATATATGTCTTAGACACGGCGTATATGTTGTTTCGGATGAGATCCATTGTGATTTCGCTTTTCCGGAGCATCGCCACCATATCTTTCTCAAGGCCGTTCCCGAGATCTCAGATCAGGTCATCGTCTGCACGGCTCCCAGCAAGACCTTTAATCTGGCAGGACTGCAGGCTTCAAACATCTGGATCCCAAACGGTGACATCCGTCGCCGGTTCCGTAAGGAAATGAGCCGCTGCGGCTACTCCAATCTGAATCTGATGGGTATCAGAGCATGTCAGGCAGCATACGAAAACGGAGGCGACTGGCTGGAGGAATGCCGCATTTATCTCAGAGAGAACCTGGATTTTCTGAGATCATTTCTTAAGGAACACATTCCGCAGATCATTCTTGTCGAACCGGAGGGCACATACTTTGCATGGCTTGACTGCTCAGGTCTTGGTCTTTCCGGAAGTTCACTTAATGATCTGATAGTAAAGCGTGCCGGGCTATGGCTGGATGCGGGAGAAATGTTCGGCAAAAGCTCCTCGCAGTTCCAGAGAATAGTTCTGGCATGTCCGAGGTCCGTTCTGTCCGAAGCAATGAACCGTTTGGAGAGAGCCGTAAAGGAGCTCGGATAATACTTTCCAACAAAACAGTGCCGGTGCAGCAGGACACCGTACAGCAAACGAGCAGGATATAGGGTGATCGCCCATCCTGCTCGTTGGTTTTATACTTTATTTCCTGTACTTCGGTATTTTTGAGGCTTCCAATCAGCAGTACAGCTCTACAGGGTATGTAAGATACTCAACCGGATCAAGCTGGTCGCAGGTCACATAGCCCGAAGGCGCCGCCAGAAGCGAAGGGATCCTGTTGATAACTGTAGCGCATGTATGCTCAACGGTTGCCGGCTTTACTACATGGAATTCTGTATCCGGCTCTCCGAAGATCTTCCAGTCGCACATATCTCCGTCCTCAGGTCCGTATACCTTACCGATAGTCTCCTCCTCGATCTCGATTCCCTGCATCGTCTCGATAGTAACAACAGCTGACATACCGATACAGTTTCCTGCCTTGATATCCTTGCCGAGAGTCTCACTGTAGATATCATGATCAATGATGCAAGGAACGTGCTTCTGGCTGATACTCTTGATGGTGAGACCGAGCTTGTTGCAGATGGCCTCTGATGCATTCCATGCGTATGACGGCTCAAACACCTCAGGATGAGCTATCTGTGCCTCAAACTCTTCAGCTGTCAGATCACAGCCGTGAGCCTGTGCCAAAGCCAGTCCGTACTCGTCAACGTTGTAGCTGTACGCACCCTTGATCTTGGTTATCTTGTGGCAGCCGGCAGCTACTGTACCTACCATATTGATCCAGAATATATCCTGCATTCCGCTGCCTGTAATGGTACAGCCGTTTTCCTTTGCAAGAGCGTCAAGTCTGTTTATCATCTCCGCAGAGGTAGTCCAAGGATAGATAGCCTCCTCGCAGGTGGTAATTACATTGATGCCTCTGAGCACACACTGCTCGATTGCCTCATAGATATCTCCGATAAAGCTTCTGGTTGTGATGATAGCCACATCCGCATCACACTCGTCCAGAACCTTTTCAGCATTGTCCGAAATAATGATTCCTGTCTTTACGCCGAGCTCTGCCCAGTCTCCCACATCCTGGCCTACAGCCGGCTTATGTCCGATAGCTCCTACGATCTGAGCGCCCTTCTCATAAGCATACTTAAGAGTGTACTTACTCATCTTACCGCATCCGTACTGTACGACTTTGATCTTGTCCATGTCATTGCCCTTTCATTTCTTTTGTGCCCGGCAGAAGTATCTGCCGTATCCTGCCGTGATCCAGCCTTATTGTTTCTGACAATATTCAACAGTGTTGCTTTTCCAATACTAATATAATGTTAACATCATTTAATATTGTTAATTTTTCTACAATATTGTATAGCTCCAAAGGCATTTAATGTCAAGTAATAATCTATTTTTTATAAAGATTTTAGATTTATTCACCATTTTATTGTACATTCATCCAAATTCAGTCTGATTAATATTGATAACAGCTGTGCCCTCATGCCGATCCTGCCATCTTTGATATTGAAAATCATACGTCGCCTGCTGCTGTGGAGCAAATCATATTCCACTTCGGTCAGAACGTTTTTAAATGGCTGGTTGTTTGGCAGACATTAAATATTCTGATACAAGAAACACATATCGGAGGTATAGGAAAAACATTGTCAAAAGTGTTGTCAAAAAAAGGGACTCCATCTCTGGAATCCCTTTAATTAAGCCATTATTTAAGCATTGATTACTTAAGTGTAACCTTTGCGCCCTCAGCCTCAAGCTTAGCCTTGATGTCGTCAGCTGTTGCCTTGTCAGCAGCCTCCTTAAGTACCTTCGGAGCTCCCTCAACAAGATCCTTAGCTTCCTTAAGTCCGAGACCTGTGATCTCACGAACGACCTTGATAACCTTGATCTTGTTAGGGCCAGCCTCTGTGAGCTCTACATCAAACTCTGTCTTCTCCTCTGCCGGAGCTGCGCCTGCTGCAGGACCTGCAACTACAACACCTGCTGCTGCAGATACACCAAACTCTTCCTCAACTGCCTTAACGAGATCGTTAAGCTCAAGTACTGACAGTTCCTTTATAGCTTCAATAAACTCAGCTGTAGTTAATTTTGCCATTTTAATTTCCTCCTGATAATATTTTCCGCCCTATGCGGATCTGATGATAAAAGTATAATTGTTTAAAATTACTCTGCTGCAGGAGCCTCTGCCTCAGCTGCAGGAGCGGACTCGCCGTTCTTCTCTGCAATCTGATTGATAACTCTTGCGAAGTTTGCGATAGGTGACTGGAGTGATCCGAGGAGTCTTGAAAGAAGCTCGTCTCTTGACGGAATAGCAGCGATTGCATCCATCTCCTGTGCTGAATAGTATGCACCTTCAACAATACCACCCTTAAGCTCAAGCGGCTTTACAGTCTTAACGTACTTTGCTACGATCCTTGCAGGTGCTGTTGCATCTGTCTTGGAAATAGCAAGAGCTGTAGGACCTTCAAGATCCGGCTCAAGTCCGGCAAACTCTGTTCCTGCGATAGCTCTCTTGATCAGAGTGTTCTTGAATACCTTGTAAGTAACACCGTTCTCACGAAGCTCCTTACGAAGCTTTGTATCCTGGTCTACATTGATACCGAGATACTTTACGGCTACTACTGACTGAGCGCCTTCAATACTGCTCTTGATCTCATCAACTATCGGCTGTTTAAGTTCAACCTTAGCCATGCTTTATTTACCTCCTGTATTTTTCACTTAAACTGCGAAAAAAGAGATATTTCGAAAAATAAAAATCTCCGCACCAAAAGACACGGAGAATAATAGTCAAATTATTTCTTCCTCGGCAGGCGTCCTGAGTCCTTACGCGGCTTTTAATCAGCCGCACCTGCTGTCTTCGGCAGTTAAGCTTGATTATATTATCATACAGCATCCATTATGTCAACGGAATGTCCCGACGTATGCTTTCATATGTTTGTTCTGTTTTAAGAACATCAGTAAGAAGCGAACCGGCAGCGAACGTATTGCTCATGCTCACGGCGGGTGCCTTCAGATAATTATATATGTTTTTGCGGTTATTTCTGTTAGTCTTACTTTACAAGAGATCATTACTTATCAGAAACGATTGAATACCGACTTATTCAGTTTATAAAAGGCTGTCGCATTAAGGAAAAATGATCCTTAAAACGACAGCCCTGTTGTTACTGTTCAGACCTGTATCAGTTAACGAGCTTACCTACGTTAAGACGTACGCCAGGACCCATTGTGGATGTTACAACTGCACTCTTGATGAATGCGCCCTTAACAGCCGAAGGTCTTGCCTTGTTTACCGCATCCATGATCGTCTGGAAATTCTCAAGCAGCTGCTCCTGTGTGAAGGATGCCTTTCCGAAAGGAACATGGATGATGTTAGCCTTATCAAGTCTGTACTCGATCTGTCCGGCCTTGATATCGTGGATAGCCTTTGTGATATCCATAGTAACTGTTCCTGCCTTAGGGTTTGGCATGAGTCCCTTAGGTCCCAGAACCTTACCAAGACGACCTACAACTCCCATCATGTCAGGTGTTGCAACTACTACATCATAGTCGAACCATCCATCGTTCTGGATCCTTGGAATAAGCTCCTCAGCTCCTACGAAATCTGCACCTGCTGCTGCTGCCTCATCAGCCTTAGGTCCCTTTGCAAATACAAGGATACGAACCTTCTTTCCTGTTCCGTTAGGAAGCACTACTGAACCACGGATCTGCTGGTCAGCCTTTCTTCCGTCGCAGCCTGTTCTGATATGAAGCTCTACTGTCTCGTCAAACTTAGCAGTAGCATTCTCCTTAATTATCCTGATAGCCTCATCCTTGTCGTACTGTACAGCACGATCAAACTTCTTAAGGTTCTCAAGGTATTTCTTTCCTCTTTTCATCTCAAGCTACCTCCTTATTCCTCAACAGTAACGCCCATACTTCTGCATGTTCCGGCGATCATTGACATTGCTGCTTCAAGAGATGCTGCATTCAGATCAGGCATCTTTGTCTCTGCGATCTTCTGAAGGTCTTCCTTGGAGATCTTTGCTACCTTTGTCTTGTTAGGTGCGCCTGAACCGCTCTTGAGCTTGCAGGCCTTCTTAATAAGAACCGGAGCCGGAGGAGTCTTTGTGATGAAGCTGAAGCTTCTGTCTGCATAAACAGTGATAACTACAGGAATGATCGTATCTCCCATATCTGCTGTCTTTGCGTTGAACTGCTTTGTGAACTCTACGATATTAACACCGTGCTGTCCGAGAGCCGGTCCAACCGGTGGTGCCGGAGTTGCTTTGCCGGCAGGAATCTGTAACTTGATGTAACCTGTAACCTTTTTTGCCATATTAGCCTCCTTGTGGTAATAGCGGGGGTTTTAACACCCTCCCACCTGTTTGCCTTCCCGACCGGATACGATTCGGGATTTATGTTAAAAGCATGATCAGAGCTTTTTAACTTCTACATATGATAATTCAACAGGTGTTTCGCGTCCGAACATTTCAACATTGATCGTAACGGAACGTTTGGACGGATTGATTGATTTGATGGCTCCGACTGTGTCTTTCCATGCGCCTGAGACTACAACGATGGTATCGCCTTCGCTGAAGTTCATGACCACATCCTGCTCTTCTCTGCTTCCGAGCATCGCAACCTCTTCATCAGAAAGAGGCACCGGCTTTGATCCCGGTCCTACGAAGCCTGTTACTCCTCTGGTATTTCTTACGACATACCAGGTGTCTTCGTTCATTATCATGTGAACAAGCACATAACCGGGGAAGATCTTCTTGTCTATCTTCTTCTCGACACCATTCTTTAATTCAACTGTTGACTGGACAGGAACCGCAACCTCAAATATCTGATCCTGAAGGTTTCTGTTCTCTATGGTCTTTTCAATATCGACTTTTACTTTATTCTCATAGCCTGAATATGTGTGAGCCACATACCACTTAGCTTCCGAATTTGTATCTGCCATCTGAATAACTCCTAAATTTAAAGAATGAATCCCAAACCGAATTTGAAGACAGTATCAATGATGAGTATGAGCAGACTGATAATAAAGCTTGCGACAAGTACTACTATAGTGCTCTTCTTGAGATCTTCCTGATTAGGGAAAATAATCTTTGAAAACTCAGCCTTAACTCCCCCGAAAAATCCTTTTATTCTTTCGAATAAAGAAGCCTTCTGAGCCTCAGACTCCATTACTTTGTCTCCTTGTGTGGTGTGTGCTTCTTGCAGAATCTGCAATACTTATTAACTTCCATTCTGTCCGGATGGTTCTTCTTTTCCTTTGTAAGGAAATAGTTACGCTGTTTGCACTCTGTGCAAGCCAGAGTGATTTTGGTACGCTTTGTAGCCACGGTTATTCACCTCCCAAAAGTATTTAAAAACTTGCTTCTCAGCTTCCTGCATATTAAATTTCTGCAAGAAAAAAGGGGCTCGCCCCTTTAGTCCTTGTAATATAGCACGGATCGGTCTTTGAGTCAACCCTTTCCTGCAGATGCCGCAGCATTCCTGATACATTTTCGCAGCATTACCCGTTTCTTTTTCAAATACATTTTTTGCTGACTCCGGATGTTACTTTTTTCGGCTCAGCTCTTTTTTTGCTATTCTCTCCTCATAGGATCCCATGTATCTGTCCAGTACGGGAACCATCAGAGCCGCTACTATTCCGGCAGTAAAGCCTCCGTTGTACAGACAGAAGCCTCCGTGCCACAACGGCACGCTCATGACCAGTGTCGCATGTATCGCTCCTGCTGCAGTCCCTGCGAAAAATCCGTATTTTCCGGTTATCGGCGCCAAACCGCTCGCAAAGCACATTCCTACAAGTATAGCCTGAGTACAGAGATTCCAGTTCTGAGTCTCCACCAGTCCGGTATATGCCGCAAAAAACGGAAGCAGCGAGGCTAAAGCATACCCAACCGCGATCGGGAATACCGTCCTCGGCTGAGCACCCTGAGCGACAAAGGCAAACATGCACATTATAGCGCCCATAGTCGCTCCCGTAAACTTTGCGGATGTAAATACTATGCTTCCTCCGTCATACACCATTCCATGCACTATATTATAGTACAGCATTATAAACAAGCCGTAGGTTCCCATATTGATCAGTGTGACAGGGATTCCGAATTCCGTAGTAAAATCTGTTTTATGTCCGTGGTGTCTGAGGAGGTCCCGGTATCGTCTGTGACAGCCTCGTTCCAGAATATTTCCCGCTGCTATACACAACAAAAAAATTGAAACAAAGAATACATTCACAAAGGATCTGCAGCCATCTCCGAGATATGTATTGGTCGGTACCTCTATTCCCGGAGATCTGTACAGCACACAATATATGAAGAATGCCAAAAAGCCGGATGCCGGTGCCGCACCGTAGAGATCAAAGCCCAGATGAAGATTAGGCACATGGGCTATCAGAGGTGGCAGCACGCAGCCCACAAATACTCCCAGTGCCGTCGCGGCGAGTACACCCTGAACAGTAAAGCCGTGAGCCTCAAGTCCCGGATACCTCACCATCAGTTCGCTGGCAAACGGACCCATTGATGTTGCAAACATGGCAAGATTTGCAACTGTTCCGAACTTTACCTTTTTGATCCTCGAATATATCCATGTTCCGAAAAAGAATGGCCAGATATTAGTAAAGGTCATTCCGAAGGTAGCAAAGCCCACGGTCAGCCAGTATGCCGCCACAGTAAGCCCGTTGCAGTGGGCTCCGCTCACCAGGAGCATCATATTGCAGGCAAGCCCCACCATAGCTGTATTCAAAAATGCGCCGCCCAGCGTACCTAACTCAAAATAGTCCATGGTAAACTGTGACGGTCTGGAACATATGGTAATAAATCCCGGTATTATCCTGTCGGCATCTCCCGTATAGAGCCCGGCAGCCGCTGCTCCGATAAAAAAAGCTATCGTAAAACAGAACAATATCAGCCAGACTGTCTTGCTCGGATCCTCAAGATACCCTGACAACAAGCTTCCTTTCTTCATGCTTCTTCAAAATCCCCTTTACCTTTTCTATTTTCTTTTCCCGAAAATAATCATGCCGCCGTATTTCATTTTTTCCTTCAATAATAATTACAGATCTAATACCATTTTACGTGTCTGTTCCGCTCTGACTGAAAAGAATTGCTGTCAGTGGGTTTTTCAGCTTCATGCCCAGCGACTGTTCCTGAAGGTTCTTCTTATCTCTCCTGCTGAATACAGCGAACCGAAGGCCACCACAGGAAGCCCGGTTTCCACCGCCGCAGTGATAGCGTCCCCGACGTTATCTCTGAAGGTCACAGGGATCATTTCCCCGTCCTGTTCATACATATCCTCAATGACTGCCGCAAGCTCCGAGCCCGCAAGCGCTCTCGGACTATCCGGAGTAATGCATACATAACAGCCTCCGAAGGGTCTGATCAGTTCCAGTGTGGATCTGTAATCCTTATCTGCCAGCATGCCTATAAGAAATGTGACTTTTTCACCCTTTTCAGGCTCCGCAATATATTCCCTGATACTGCTTACAAGTGCCTCTGCACACTGTGGATTATGCCCTCCGTCAAGCACAAACAGAGGCTCCTTGCTGAGTACCTCGAATCTTGCCGGCCACCTTACCTCTTCAAGTCCTTTCAGCACCGCTTCTCTGCTTATGCTGTAGCCTCTCTCCTTCAGGGTCTCTATAGTCTCAAGTACTACCGCCGCATTGTTGAGCTGGTGAGTTCCGAGGAGTGACAATCTGTACTCCTCCCCCTTGTAAACAAATCTCTGTCCATCAAGGTCATGCTCAAGCTCCGTGCATTCCCCGGCGATCCTTAAAGGGACATTTTTTTTCGCACAGTCATTCTTTAATACCTCCAGAACGGAAGGCACCTCAGCATAACAAACCGCCCTTGTTCCCGCCTTGATTATTCCCGCTTTTGCCGCAGCTATCTCTTCAATGGTGTTTCCGAGATATTCTGTGTGATCGAGTCCGATATTTGTGATCACTGCCGCCTCAGGCGGATCAATTACATTTGTCGAATCCAGACTTCCGCCCATTCCGACCTCCATCACTACTATATCGCAGTGCGTCTGCTCGAAATACAGCATTCCTATGGCGGTTATCAGCTCAAACTGACTTGGATGATCCTCCATAGCATCAGCTTCACGGCTGACAGTCTCGGTGATTCTTGTCAAAGCCTCTTCAGAAATGTATTCTCCGTTTACCTGTATCCTCTCTCTGAAATCCTCTATAAACGGAGAAGGATAAAAGCCTGTACGGTATCCCGCATTCCTCAGTATGCATTCCAGCATCGCACAGGTGCTGCCCTTCCCGTTCGTTCCCGCTACATGTACGAATTTAAGTCTCTTCTGCGGGTCTCCCACTCTTCTTAAGAGCTCCTCCGTTCTTTCCAGACCCGGTCTTGAGGTGCTCCATGTAAAGTCATTTATATAATCGATTGCTTCCTGTAATGTCATCGTTATTTTCCTGTTAAAGCGTTCGGGTTCCGAATTCTGCCCCTTCGGTCTTCTGACACCGGGAGCTTTCGGAACCCTGAATATTACATTATGCTGTGACTCCTTTATCCTAAAAGAGTCTTTTCCGCTGCCTCTACAACATGGCTTGCAAGTATAGCAGTAGTAACCGAGCCTACTCCGCCCGGAACCGGTGTGATCATATCAACGATCGGCTCCACCTCTGCAAATACCGTATCTCCGCACATGTTTCCATCTGCATCGACATGAATTCCGACGTCGAGGACTGTCTGTCCCTGTCTTACAAAATCCTTTGTCACCATTCCTGCCTTGCCGGCTGCTACAACAAGAATATCCGCCTCCCTGCATATCTCTGCAAGGTTCTGTGAACGGCTGTGGCATATTGTGACTGTAGCATTTTCAGCAAGCAGCAGCATGGATACCGGTTTTCCGATAACAAGGCTTCTGCCTATTACCACTACCCTCTTTCCCGAGACAGGAATATCATAATGCTTGAGTATCTCTACGCAGGATGCTGCAGTACAAGGAGCATAACCATCCTTTGTGCCTGCATATACCGCGCCGAGAGAGCCGTCTGTAATTCCGTCCATATCCTTTGCAGGAGCAAGGGATTTTCTTACAGCTTCGTCATCTATATGCTTAGGCAGAGGTCTGAAGAGCAGCACGCCGTGAATGCTGTCATCAGCATTGATCTTTTCGATCTCGGCAATAAGCTCTTCCTGAGTGATCTCCAGCGGAAGCACTACATTCTTAACCTTTATTCCTATTTTCTCGCAGCGCTTCATAGCTCCGCGCTCGTATGACAGATCATCATCACGCTCGCCCACTCTAACTATCGCCAGGCAAGGCTCGACGCCCTTTGCCTTCAGCTCCTCTGTCCTTGAAGTAAGCTTTTCCGTAAGTGCCTTTGCTGCTTCTGCGCCCTTTAAAAGTGTTGCCATAGTATTCTTCCTCCGTTACCTGAGTCCGCTCTTGACAGCTTCAAATATTGCATCTGCCTTTGCGCTTCCGTTTTTAAGCATCTCCTCGGTATGAGCATTCAGCTTTTCCGCATATTCTCTGTCCTTCATGGATTTTGTGTTGATAAATACATTGAGGCTTGCCGCATTGAGCGCTGCTCTGCAGCATGCGGCAGCACAGCCTGCGTCACTTATCGCCAGCCTTGAGCCTATCTGTGAAAAACGCTCCACGATATCCAGCGCCTCCATCACCAGCTCCATGATCTGTACCGGAACATCCGAAGCGTCTCTGAGAACAATGGCCATAACGCGCTCCTTCTCAGCCCTCTGCTCTTCGGTCTCTGTCGGAAGACCGTATGCTTTGGAAAGAGGCTCGAACACCTCCGCGTCCTTTTCCACCATTGCAAGAAGCTTATCCTGAAGCTCATCCGATCTCTTCTTGAGCTCTATGATCTCAGGCTCAACTTCTGCGTATTTCTTTTTTCCCACTGTGAGGCTTCCTACCATGTTTCCGAGAGCAACTCCTATCGCTCCCGTCAGAGCTGCAGCTCCGCCGCCGCCCGGTACCGGTTCCTTGGTGGAAAGAACCTTTACAAAATCCTCACAGCTTCTCTGTGTCATTTTTTCGCTCACTATAGTTCTCCCTTGTTCAGTATTTATTCTCTATTATCAGTATTCTGTCTGACTTATCATTTATAAATCATACAGAGTATACATCCTCTTATACAAAAGAATGTGCCCGCATAACATATTTGCTGTGCGGGCACAATTAACTCAATTACCAGATTCTGCCTTGCAGAGCATCGGTTCCCGGATATCAGAAGAGTCCTGAGATCCTTCCGTTCTCATCAACATCGATCTTTTCTGCTGACGGAACCTTAGGAAGACCCGGCATAGTCATGATATCTCCTGTAAGCGCAACGATGAAGCCTGCACCTGCCGAAACCTTGAGGTTGCGAACAGTGATAGTGAAGCCTGACGGTGCACCGCGCTTCTTAGGATCATCAGAGAATTAATACTGAGTCTTAGCCATGCAGATAGGAAGATTGCCGAAGCCAAGCGACTCAAGCTGAGCAAGCTGCTTCTTGGCATTGTCCGTAAGAACTACGCCGTCTGCATGATAGATCTTCTTTGTTATAGCCTCGAGCTTCTCCATGATCGTGGTATCGCTCTCGTACGTGAAGCTGAAGTTGTTTGGCTCCTCGCAAAGACGAACTACTTCCTCTGCAAGCGCCTTTCCGCCTTCACCGCCCTTAGCCCATACTTCACTGAGGGCAACGTTAACTCCGAGCTCCTTGCACTTAGCCTCAACAAGATCAAGCTCTGCCTTTGTATCTGTAGGGAATGCATTGATAGCAACTACGCAAGGAAGTCCAAATACATTCTTTACATTAGATACATGCTGAAGAAGGTTCGGAAGACCCTTCTCAAGTGCCTCGAGGTTCTCATTGTTAAGATCCGGCTTAGCTACTCCGCCGTGATACTTGAGTGCTCTTACTGTAGCTACGATAACTACTGCTGACGGTCTGAGACCTGCCATACGGCACTTGATGTCGATAAACTTCTCTGCGCCGAGGTCTGCTGCAAAGCCTGCCTCTGTTACTGCATAGTCACCGATCTTAAGAGCCATACGAGTAGCTGTTACAGAGTTGCATCCGTGAGCGATGTTAGCGAACGGACCACCGTGAATGAATGCCGGTGTATGCTCAAGTGTCTGAACAAGGTTCGGCTTAAGAGCGTCCTTAAGAAGTGCTGCCATTGCACCCTCAGCCTTGAGATCATGTGCTGTTACAGGCTCTCCTGTGTATGTGTAAGCAACGATCATTCTGCCGAGACGTGCCTTAAGGTCTGTAATATCCGATGCAAGGCAAAGAGCTGCCATTACCTCAGATGCAACTGTAATGTCAAAGCCATCCTCACGCGGAACTCCCTGAGCCTTTCCGCCGAGACCGTCTACGATATGTCTGAGCTGACGATCATTCATATCTACGGCTCTCTTCCATGTGATCTGCTTTACATCGATACCGAGAGCATTGCCCTGCTGGATATGATTGTCAAGCATAGCTGCAAGAAGATTGTTTGCTGCGCCGATCGCGTGGAAATCGCCTGTGAAATGAAGGTTGATATCCTCCATTGGAACTACCTGTGCATATCCGCCGCCTGCAGCGCCGCCCTTAACACCGAACACAGGTCCGAGGGATGGCTCACGCAGTGCAACAACAGCATTCTTGCCGATCTTTCTGAGACCGTCTGCAAGTCCTACCGATGTTGTTGTCTTACCCTCACCTGCAGGTGTAGGAGTGATGGCTGTAACAAGGATAAGCTTTCCGTCCTGCTTATCGGTGTCCTTGAGCATGTTATAATCGATCTTAGCCTTATAGTTTCCGTACATCTCGACGTATTTCTCGTCGATGCCGCAGTTCTTGGCTACCTCAGTGATCTTTAAAGGTGTGCTCTCCTGTGCGATCTCAATGTCAGTTTTTAAGCCCATTGTAGTAGTTCCTTCCTTTCGATAAACAATTTTAAATATTTAGCTGCTCCGAAGGTCTTCCGGAGCAGCCGGTTTAAAACCTTGTTAAGCTGTTAAGCTCCGATCGGAATATTGAAAATTGCAGGCAGGTATGTGTATGCCAGAAGAATACCGAATTCAAGTGCAAGATACATAAGGATCTTCTTTGATACTCCGCCGATCGATGAACCGGTAATTCCGGCTGCAACGAAAAGGTTAACCGCCATAGGTGGTGTGATCATACCAATCGAAGTATTAACGATGATAATAAGTCCGAGTGCTACCGGGCTGATTCCGAGGAATGAGCAGAGCGGAAGCAGGATCGGTGTTACCAACAGAATGATCGACTGTGTCTCAAGGAAGCATCCGAGGAACAGAAGGATGATGTTGATAACAAGAAGCATTACGAATCTGTTGCTGAACAGTGCGAGTGCTGCATTACAGATGATGTTCGGAACATCCTCTGATGTCATAAACCACGCAAACGGAGCTGACATGGCAACGACGAAGAGAACGCAGGCTGCGCTGATAACACTGTCAAGGAAGATCTTGTAAAGGATCTTAAGTGTAAGCTCATGATATACGACTGCAGATACGATCAGAGCGTACACACATGCAACAGAAGCTGACTCCGTAGGAGTAAAGATACCTGCATAGATACCGCCGAGGATGATAACAGGCATAAGGAGTGCAAGGAGAGCATCCTTGAATCTTACCAGATAATCCTTTGCTGTGTACTTTGTGTTGTCCACAGAGTCATACTCTCTGCAGGTGATGATGTTTGCAACCGAAAGACCAACAGCGAGCAGAATACCAGGAACCCATCCTGCCTTGAACATTGACAGGATTGACTGGTCGGCTGTAACCGCATATGTAACCATTGGGATAGAAGGCGGGATAACTACGCCGAGGGTACCGGCTGATGCAGCAATAGCTGCAACCTTATCCTTAGGATATCCCTTTTCGAGCATACGAGGTGCTGTGATGCCGCCGATAGCAGCAACGGTTGCCGGGTTGGAACCCGAAATAGCGCCGAAGAAAGCGGATGCGACTACTGAAATAACAGCAAGACGACCCGGAACTCTCTTCATGAGAATCTCGAAGAATGCAATAAGTCTCTTGGAGATACCACCCTCTGCCATGATGTTTCCGGCAAGAATGAAGAATGGAACTGCCATGAGAACGAAGTTGTCTACCTGAGTGAAAAGTCTTGTAACAACAGCATTAAGATACTGGATATTGCCGGTGAAGTACATTGTAACAGCAGCACCGACTCCAAGGCTGGTTCCGATCGGAACCCCGAGGAAAAGCAGAAGGAACAATGAACCAAAGAGTAATCCGATTAACATTTATTTCTCCTCCTTTGATCTGATCTTTCTGATGTTGTATGCGGTATAGTATATTGCCATGAGCACAAGTCCGACAGGAATTACCATATACACGATACCAAGCGGCCACTCCAGCATCGGAGTAAGCTTACCCTGACTCAGCATCTTGGATGCGATCTTCCATCCCTGCTTAAGGATGAATACTGAGAACAGGTCAACTATGATGATATTGATAACACATATAACGTTAACGACCTTCTTAGGGAACAGCATAGGAACTACTTCTACGGCGAAGTGACTTCCCTTATCAGCTGCAAGCATTGAAGCAAGGTAAACCATTGCAACCATGCAGTATCTTGCAAATTCCTCACTCCACGGAATGGAGAAGATGCCGGTATAACGTCCTACTGTAGCAAGGAAAATAACAGCTACCATCAGCATCATTATGATAACTACGACGAACTCCATGACCTTTTTAAAGCCTTCGAGTATTTTCATAATATAGGCGACCCCCTTTCATTTTCAGGACAAAACCGACCTCCGAACCGGTCCTGTCCGGCATGATTTAAAATTGATGTCCGCAGCATCGGTTTCCGTGTGCCGGAACATGAATGCCGCAAACAGAGATAAATTCGCAAACACTCTTAAACAGCCTCATACCCCCTCAAGCAGATACCGCTTAAATGGCATTTACGAACCAAAAGATTATAAAGTCCCATAAAATCAGCGTCCGACCCTCCGGCTGCTGCCGGTCGGCCGGACGCTTCAGGTTACAAAATCAAATATTTAACTTGATATTAAATTACTTGTCTGTAACAGCCTTGATCTTAGCAAGGAGCTCAGGATCGATTCCGAGTGATGCATCGTCATAAACTGACTTTGTAGCCTCGATCCACTCAGCCTGATCAACGTCAGAGATGATGATACCATACTCTTCCATTGCCTTACGTCCGGAAACAGCCATGCCTCGCTCGATCTCACGCTCCTCGTGCTTTCCAAGCTCAGCTGCCTCAAGGAGGATCTTCTGCTGATCTTCTGTAAGACCATCAAATACATCCTGGCTGATGCAAAGAACTGCCGGGCTGTAGAAAATGTTGTTCTCAGTCATGTATGGCTGTACTTCGTGAAGCTTGTTTCCGTAGTAGATGATTGAGAATGGGTTCTCCTGTCCGTCGATTGTTCCCTGCTGAAGTGCTGAGAATACCTCGCCCATAGCCATAGCTGTCGGTGTAGCGCCGAGTGCTGCATATGTAGCCATGTGAACCTTGTTCTCCATTGTACGGATCTTCATGCCCTTAAGGTCATCAGGATGTACGATCTCCTTCTTTGAGTTTGTTGTGCAGCGGTATCCGTTCTCCCAGAATCCAAGAGCCTTAACGCCTGTACCGTCAAACTCGCTGAGAAGGTACTGACCTACTTCACCGTCAAGAACCTCATATGCTGTCTCATATGTAGGGAACAGATATGGAAGGTCAAGAACGCCCCAGTTAGCTGTTGCATTTGAGAATGCAGGGATAGGACCTGTTGATGTAACAAGCATATCCTGTGTTCCCATTGATACTGCGTCAAGCATATCTGACTCGTTTCCGAGTGATGAGCTTAAGTACAGATCGATTGTCATCTCGCCGTTAGACATCTCCTCAAGGTGATTTCTGAAAGCGATAAGACCCTGGTTGTAAGCAGATGTGATAGCGTTTGTTGTTCCGGCCTTGAAACGGATCTTAGCTGTTGATACGCCGAGAGCCTCGTCCTCTGACTTCTCCTCAGCTGCTGCCTCTGTCTCAGCTGCTGCTGCTTCTGTCTCAGCTGCTGCTGTTGTAGCTGCTGCAGTTGTGGAAGCTGTTGATGAGCCGCCGCAAGCTACGAGCGAAGCTGCCATAGCTGAAACGAGTGCTAATGAAATAAATTTTTTCATAAGTTTCCCCTTTCTTTTATGAAACTTTATATTTCAACCCTGCGGGAAGAATCCCGCAGAGCTGTTAACATTGAAGACCGGGCTTCAGTCTACCGGATAGCCCTCAACCTTTGCGTTGTAGCTGTACTCAGGTGTCGGGAAGGTTCCTGCAACCGTATCATCGTAGAAAGCGTTCAGAGCGTCTACCATAGGCTGACGAAGCTCTGCATAATGCTTAACGAACTTAGGCTTAAGATCCTTGAAGAGACCTGTCATGTCGTACATGTTGAGCTCCTGTCCGTCGCAGTAGATACCTGCACCGATACCGCAGCAAGGGATCTTTACAGTCTCTGTGATCTTCTTTGCCACGCCGACAGGCATACACTCAAGGCAGATAGCAAATGCTCCTGCTGCTTCTACAGCAAGTGCGTCAGCAAGAAGCTGATCGGCTACTGAGCTGTCCTTACCCTGAACCTTGAATCCGCCAAGCTGGCTGATGGACTGAGGTGTAAGACCGATATGTGCCATTACAGGGATACCTGCATCAACGATAGCTCTGATTCTCGGAGCCATCTTTGCGCCGCCCTCAAGCTTAACGCAGTCGCTTCCGCCTTCCTGCATGATGCGGTTGGCTGTCATAACTGCCTGCTCGTTGCTTACATTGTATGTTCCGAACGGCATATCGCCTACTACGAATGTGTTAGGTGCGCCCTTAACAACGGATCTGATATGGTGAATGATGATATCAAGTGTTACAGGAATGGTTGATCCGTCTCCTGTAATAACGTTTCCGAGTGAGTCTCCTACAAGGATCATCTCTGTCTTTGACTCATCAACGATACCTGCAAAGGTGTAATCATAGCAGATGGTCCATGTCCACTTCTGGCCTTCCTCCTTGTATCTCTGGAAGTCCTTAACTGTACACTTCTTTTTGTCGCTCATTACTGTTCTCCTTAATTTTAATAAATTAAATGCAGCTGTAATATGCGCTGTTTATAATATTACAAAATTGCTCCTGTCCCTCAGGCAGAGGGAACCGGATTATCTCTTGAATACAGCTCCCGCCATTGCCGAGCTTACGAGTCTGGAGTATCTGTCAAGATAGCTTCCCGGCTTTACCGGCGGCTTGTGCGGCTGCCAGCCGATCTTTCTCTTCTCGATGACCTCATCAGGAACCTCAAGTGTTACCACACCTGCCTCGATATCGATGGAGATCATATCTCCGTCCTCAACAAATGCGATAAGTCCGCCCTCGGCTGCTTCAGGTGATACATGACCGATAGCTGCGCCTCTTGTAGCTCCGGAGAAACGTCCGTCGGTGATAAGCGCAACAGACTCGCCGAGTCCCATGCCGATGATAGCCGAGGTAGGTGTGAGCATCTCTCTCATACCCGGTCCGCCCTTAGGTCCCTCATAGCGTACCACTACAACATCGCCAGGCTTGATCTCGCCGTTATAGATAGCCTTTACGGCAGGCTCCTCCTGATCGAATACGCGGGCCGGTCCTCTGTGCTTGAGCATCTTAGCCTCAACTCCGGCCTTCTTGCATACAGCACCCTCTTCGGCAAGGTTTCCGTAAAGGATCTTAAGTCCGCCGGTAAGGCTGTATGCTGTCTCCTTGACCTTGATGACAGAATCGTCGATGACCTCGTGTCCCTCAACATTCTCAAATACGGTCTTTCCGGTAACCGTAAGGTTGTCCTGAAGATATCCGTACTCCTTCAGTCTGTTCATAAGAGCTGTTACGCCGCCTGCATTGTCAAAGTCTGCAGGATAGTGGATTCCTGCCGGCTTAAGCTTAACAAGATGCGGGATCTGCGCAGCGATCCTTTCAACCTCATCAAAGCTCCAAGGAAGTCCTGCTTCGTGACAGATAGCAGAAAGGTGAAGCATTGTATTGGATGAACCGCCTATAGCCATGTCTACAACGAGAGCGTTATGAATAGCCTTCTCGTTAAGGATCTGGCTGCAGGTGATATTGTTCTTCCACAGCTCTACGATCTTCATACCCGTTCTCTTTGCGACAGCCAGCTTCTTTCCGCTCATTGCAGGAAGAGTAGCTCCCGGCAGGCAGAGACCGAGCGCCTCTGTAAGGAAGTTCATGGAGTTTGCTGTTCCGAGAAGGTTGCATGCGCCGCATCCAGGCAGTGCGCACTGCTCCAGCTTGGAGAGCCATTCGTTTGACTTAATGCCTCTCTGAACAAGTCCCGATGCTTCCATAAGATCTGTGTAGCCAACCTTTTCTCCGTCCATGCAGCCAGTGGCCATTACGCCGCCCGAACAGATAATTGTAGGAACATCAAGTCTTGCTGCCGCCATGATCATACCCGGTGTGATCTTGTCACAATCAGGAATGAGAACCATAGCATCAAAGCTGTGTCCATTCATCATGCACTCCACGGAGTCCGCGATAAGCTCACGGCTTGCCAGCGGATAGTGCATACCGTAGTTGCCCTGTGCAATACCGTCACAGATACCGATGGTAGGGAACTCGATAGGCTGTCCGCCTGCTGCGATGATTCCCTCCTTGACAGCTCTTGCAATGGTGTCAAGGTGTCTGTGTCCCGGCATGGTCTCATTCTGGGCATTAACTACCGCGATAAGAGGCTTTTCAAGATCCTCCGGAAGAAGACCCATTGAATAATAGAGAGCTCTGTGTGTTGCTCTCTCCAAGCCTTTTGTTGTGATATCGCTCTTTTTTGCCATTTTCATACCCCCAACAAATTATTGGACTTTAATCTTTTTTGTGCAGTCATGTTAATATTATCACATGAACAGTCCGGAAACAATGTGATGGATTGTTCTTTTATGTTTTTTTAACACCAAGTTAAACAATTGTTTTATTTCTGAATTTCTCTGTTTTGCTGCTGTACCGTTTTTTTATTTATGCATAATCCCATATTTTTGTATTTTTATTAATACATCATCTTGCATTTTTATCCTCTCCCGCACAGATGCACAGTCCGAAGACCCTTGCGGTTCCCGCCTTAAGCAGCGCCTCGGTACAGGCCTCCATCGTTGCTCCGGTGGTATATATGTCATCCACGATCACCGCCGTCCTTCCGGACAACTGTCCCTGTGTCCGAAAGGCATTCTGAAGATTGGCAGCTCTCTCGGCAGCCGTAAGTTCCTTCTGGACACGGGTTCTCCTCTCCCTGACCAGAAGTTTTTTCTCAACCGGGATGCCCGTGAACAGACTTATTCCCTCCGCTATAAGCTCCGCCTGATTGTAGCCCCTTGTCATCAGTCTCTCCCTGTGCACCGGGACCGGAACAAGAATGTCGGCATTCGTTTCTTTAAGCCACTGTCCTAAGGCATCTGCCGCCATCAAAGCCAGAGGGAACGCATATTCTTTCCGGGAGCCGTATTTCAGTCCCGCCATTATCTCCCTGAGGGTTTCATCGTATGTCATCACGCAGCGGCAGGCTTCGAACCTTCTCTCATTTTCAGCGCAGTCCCCGCAGAGCCCGTCGGGTGATGTTCCGTTCAGCTGCTTACCGCATTTTTTACAGAGGGGCTCCGTTATATATACCGGAATATTCCTGCAGCCGCCGCACATCACGGCAGCATAAAGCGTTTCGGGTTCAGTCCGTCCTTTCCTGCCGCTCTGTACTCCGGAAATAAACCTGTGCAGCTTCATTCTGTTTTCCAGAGGGATCACATCACCGCAGACCGGACACCTCGGAGGAAACAGAACGTCCTTCAGCAATTCTTTCCCTAAGGCCCGATAATCTCTTTGTTTCATCTTCATTCCGTTTCATTTCCTCGAACACCTGCGGATGCCCCACCAGACAGACACATTTTTTCGCCCTTGTGACCGCGGTATAAAGCAGATTCCTGTTCATCAACAGATGGGGTCCCCTGAACATAGGCATCACCACCGCCGGATATTCACTGCCCTGGGATTTATGAACAGTCACTGCATAAGCCAGCTCTATGTTCATCAGCTGCTTTCTGTCATAGATCACCTGTCTCGCTTCATCAAATATTACCGTAACAGTCTCAGCAGGTCTGTCTATCTTCAGGATACGTCCCGTATCTCCGTTAAACACTCCGCTGCCATGCTCCGCCGCCCTTCCTCCGTTATCGTATCTTGTCCATTCAAGCTCATAGTCGTTTTTCATCTGCATGACCTTGTCCCCTTCCCGCAGGACTCCGTCTCCGTGCTTCTGTTCGATGACCCCCTGCCGGGCAGGATTGAGACAGCTCTGAAGTATACGGTTCAGATTCTCCACCCCCAGAGCTCCCTTTCTGGTGGCCGTAAGGACCTGTATATCGAACGCACCGCAGCCGATATATCCGGGGAGCTTTTCGGTAATCAGCTTTACCGTCGCTTCAATTATGTTTTCCGGAGAGCTGCTTCGGATAAACAGAAAATCCCGGCTTTTTTTGGCCAGATCCACAGCTTCTCCTCTGTTGATCCTGTGGGCATTCAGTACAATATCCGATCTTGCCGCCTGTCTGAAAACATGCTCCAGCCTTACCGTTCCGAAGGCCTCCGAATCTATGAGATCCCGGAGCACCTTGCCGGGTCCTACCGAAGGCAGCTGGTCGTAGTCCCCCACCAGTATCAGCCTTGTCCCCGGCACTACCGCCTTCAGCAGAGCATCCATCAGGAAAATATCCACCATGGACATTTCATCTATTATCACCACATCTGCTTCCAGGGGATCCTTTTCATCCCTCATAAAACGACCCTTTCCTGAGGTGCTTCCCGCACCTTTAGCATTGCCGCTTCCTCCGTACGGTACGGCCCCCGGGCCTCCGTAGGTCCCCTCATATTCACCGACGTTTCCGGGAGCATTGCCCTGCTCCGGTACTCCCGTATACTCCAGCAGACGATGTATGGTCTTGGCCTCGCAGCCCGTTGCCTCGGTCATTCTTTTTGCAGCTCTTCCGGTGGGCGCCGCCAGTACCACGCTGAGATTCATGCCTGTGTAAAGCCTGATCAGAGTATTGATTACCGTAGTTTTACCGGTGCCCGGCCCTCCGGTAATGATAAGCAGTCCGTTGTTCAGAGAGCTGCGCACTGCTTCGCGCTGCTTCTCATCGAGTATAATGCCTGTCTCCTCTTCGGCCGCGGCGATCCTGCTTTCTGCGTCCCCGTCCTCCGTTTTTGCGCTTACCGCCATGGCGGAGAGCCGTCCTGCGATATCGGCCTCGGTATGATAATAGCCTGAGAGAAACACCTGCAGTCCGTCTGCTGTCTGATCTCCGCTTCTGTTATCTGCTATTACGATATAGCCGTCCATCTGGAGCCTCATAAGATGGCTCTCAAGATCATCGATCCTGAGCCCGAGCAGCTCGGAGCTTTGTGCGAGCAGCCGGTCTCCCGGCAGATATGTGTTCCCGTCTGCAGCCGCCCTTGCCAGTACATGAGTGATCCCGCATCTGATCCTGTATTCAGAATCCTGTGCAAGTCCCATTCTGACCGCTATCCCGTCAGCTGTTGTGAAGCCGACTCCCTCGATCTCCTCTGCCAGCCTGTAGGGATTGCTCTTCAGTATCACATAGAGCATGGCACCGTACCTTTCATAGATCCGATTGGCCAGTGCCGGACCTATCCCGTATTGCTGCATAAACAGACATGCCTCCCGCATGTCCTTTTTCTTCTCTGCCTGTTCGGCTATCTGCATGGCCATGGCTTCACTGATGCCCTTGACCTCAGCCAGCCGTTCCGGCTCCTCTTCTATTATTCGAAATGTGTCTGCTTTGAATCGCTTAACGATACGCTTTGCCAGCGCCGGACCTATCCCCTTAACTGCGCCTCCCGCAAGATATGCCTCAACGGCAGCGGCGCCCTCGGGCGGAATGATCTTAAAAGAAGTTACGGAAAACTGTTCTCCGTAAGTCGGATGTGATGTATAGCTTCCTTCGGCCTCTACGGTCTCTCCCGCACTGACATACGGAAAAGTACCGACGAGAGTGATCGGCTCACCTCCCTGAGAGGCCTCCAGAACAGAATAATGATTATCCTCGTTATGATATATTATGTTTTCGATAAATGCCCTAACGGTATCCAGAGCCTTTAGTCCTCCTGACTGTTTGCAAGCTCAATGAATTTGCCCGTGCCGATGGCAACGGCAGACAGCGGATCCTCCGCCACCATGGTGGTAATGCCTGTCTTCTCCTCTATCAGCTTATCAAGACCGTAAACAAGAGCTCCTCCTCCTGTCATGATAATGCCTCTTTCGTAAATGTCGGATGCCAGCTCCGGCGGTGTGCGCTCCAGAACGTTATGAACGGCATTCACTATCTGCGCCGCAGCATCGGCAAATGCCTCCATCGTCTCATCCGAAGTCACCTGAACCGTTTTCGGCAGTCCCGTCACAAGGTTTCTTCCGCGCACCTCCATAACAAGATTCTCCGGGCGCTTGTATAC
>JAQXPY010000163.1 GCA_029100885.1 Clostridiales bacterium
CAATGTGGCTATGGTACTCGGTGATAATATATTTGCGGGGAACGGCTTCAAGGACAAGCTCAGAAGGGCTGCCTCCAAGGAAAAGGGTGCTACGGTATTCGGATACTATGTGGATGATCCGGAGCGCTTCGGCATCGTTGAGTTCGATAAAAACGGCAGAGCCGTGTCCATAGAGGAAAAGCCTGAGCATCCAAAGTCCAATTACTGTGTTACAGGACTGTATTTCTATGACAATAAGGTTGTCGAGTATGCCCGTTCTCTTAAGCCTTCGGCAAGAGGCGAGCTGGAGATCACCGATCTTAACCGTATCTATCTTGAGAACGGAGAATTAGATGTGGAGCTTTTGGGACAGGGCTTTACATGGCTGGATACAGGTACTCACGAATCCCTGATGGATGCCTGCAACTTTGTCAAGACCGTAGAAACCCATCAGCACAGGAAGATCGCCTGCCTTGAGGAGATCGCTTATCTCAACGGCTGGATAAGCCGTGAGGAAGTCATGAAATCCTATGAGGTGCTTAAGAAGAACCAGTACGGCAGCTACTTAAAGGATGTCCTTGACGGGAAGTACGTTGACAGATAATTAACATTTTAAAAGATGCCGTAACTATTCAGCACCCGTCATGATATCAGGCGGAAAAATGTGCTTGCATATTTTTCCGGATGAGATCGTGACAAGTCTGAGGAGCAGACGGCAAATAGTAGAGCCGCAGGGAACCTTTAGGTGACCGGATTGCGAATATACTTTGCCGGGTGCTGAATAGTTACAAGAGACCATTCCATTAAGACGGTTTTAGGAAACATATCATATCCTAAGACCGCTTTTCGGTATCCGGTAATAAATGATATTCAGAATATATTGAGTATTTTTAATGCGTTGACAATTTGGACTCAATCGTATACCATATTTTTATGGAGGTGATATTATGAATTTTTATTCCGTTCGTGATCTTCGCACCGATTCAAAAAAAATGTGGCAAGACCTTTCAAACGGCAATGAGGTCATCCTCACAAACAACGGAAAGCCAGCTGCTCTTATTATTGATATCCCGGCAGAAAGCTTTGATGATACTGTTCAGGCAGTACGACAGGCAAAGGCTATGATTGCACTAAACAATATTCGTCTTAGAGCCGCAAAGGCAGGCTTCATGTCCGATGATGAGATAAATGACATTATTTCAGAAGTAAGAAACGGAGGCAATGATGAATATTGTACTTGATACAAATATCTTAGTATCTGCGGCATGGTCTCCCGGAAAAAACGCAGCCACTATTCTTAAGGCAGTATTTGCCGGAAAATTCACTGCATGCTATGATTCAAGGATTCTCAACGAATACATTCGTGTTCTTCATTATAAAAAACTCGGCTTTACTGAAACTGAGATCAACGCAATTCTTGATCCGCTTATAAAATACGGTATATCTGTCATTCCTGACGAGATAAATAACGCTTTGTTTGATCGTGACGAATCGGACAGAAAATTCTATGAGACCGCAAAATACTGCTGTGCCATACTAATAACTGGTAATCTTGTTCATTACCCTGCCGACCCGTCAATAATGTCTCCTGCCGAATTCTGCTCCCGTTATCTGGATTATTTCTGATTCAGCCGTTCTTACACTCACAGTTTTAAGCCGTGGCATATCCAAAAGCTTCAACCCGTTTTCACAAGCATACTCCTCAAGCTCTTCAAATCCGAAAAGTAAGGTATCCGTATTGTGGCTGTCGCTGGAAAGAATAAAGGCGCCTCCGCTCTCGGAAATGTACTTTATCATTTCTCTGTCAGGATAAGGCTCTGTTCTGTACCCTCTGGATATCGCTCCCGTATTGATCTCAAAGGGAACGCCTGATTCCAGCAGCCTGTCGACAGCGCGCTGCCATGCCCTGCGGTATCTTGGGGAAGCTGTATCATACATGCAGCAGTTCTCGTTAAACTTTTCGATCAGATTGAAATGCCCTATGACATCCGCCCCGGTCTTTTCAAGGAGCTCTGCCTCCTGATCATAATAATACTCGGCAAGCCTCATAAGGTCTCCGCCAAAATACATGTCGGCGATGCTTTTCTGCTCCGCAGCGCTGTCGTCCAGCTCCAGAAGCTTTCCGTTTTTCATCACATAGTGGGAGGAACCGATCCTGTATTCCGCCCATGACAGATCCCCGTCGGAGTAGAAATCCTGCTCGGCTCCCGCAAGGAGTCTGATCTGACCCTTGTATTTTTCTTTAAGTCTTCCAAGCTCGGCTCTGTATATTTCCGTTTTTTCCTGCGACATGCACCAGGTCTCATCGAGAGATGTGTAGGCATGCCCCGAAAAGCCCAGCACATCCATGTTTTTTTTCAGTGCCGCAGCCACCATTTCCTCTGCCGTTGCTTTTCCGTCGCAAAGCACGGTATGAACATGAAAATCTCTCCTGATCATCAAACTTCAACGTCTCCCTTTTGTGCTGTCTTAAATCTGATCATTCTGATCATTCTGATAGCCTGCATCCTGTCTGCCGGCTTAGAGCTTATGCTTTTGAAATTTCTCATCCTGTCTGCCGGCTTAGAGCTTATGTTCTTGATATTTCTCATCCTGCCTGCCGGTTGTATTGCACATATACGCATGCGCCTCGCCGGATCATTTCCGCGCTTCTCAGGAGGTCATCTTCTCCTGCTTCACCTTATGGTCGATGATATGTCTGGAGGCCAGCTCTCTGTGTACCTCCTCAAGACTGATGCCGTTCTGAACCATCAGAGTCATCACATGGTATGCCAGATCAGCTATCTCATATATGGTCTCCTTTTTATCCTCTGCCTTGGCCGCGATAATGACCTCTGTGCATTCCTCTCCGACCTTTTTCAGTATCTTGTCCAGACCCTTCTGAAAGAGGTAGGTAGTGTAGGAGCCCTCCGGCAGCTCCCTTTTTCTGCTCTTTAAGAGCTCCATCAGTCCCTCAAGGGAAAACTCCTGAAGCTCGCCGCTTTGCCATACAGGATACTCAAAGCAGGAATCGGTTCCCTTATGGCAGGCCGGACCGTCCTTTTCCACCACTACCACGAGGGCGTCTGCATCACAGTCCGCGGTGATCGATACAATATGCTGGTAGTTTCCGCTGGTCTCCCCCTTCAGCCAGAGCTCCTGCCTGGAACGGCTGTAAAAGCAGGTGAGTCCCTTTTCCATGGATATCTGCAGACTCTCCCTGTTCATATATGCAAGTGTAAGGACCTTTTTTGTTATTGAATCCACAACTATTGCCGGGATCAGTCCCTTCTCGTCAAATTCCAGTTCATCTATGTTAAGCATTTCTCTTTCTCCTTATTCGTCTGTTCGGCATCCGGTGAATACCTATTCAAAAATCACTGCGAACTGCCCGTTGTCCGGACATCCGGAGTGACTGCGTTATTTCAAAAAGCCTGAGATGACTTATGTACAGTACATCTGGACGCTATTCCGTTTTCGGCAAGTACTGTTTTCAGTTCGCTGATGCTGACCTCTCCGAAATGGAATATTGAAGCCGCAAGACCCGCATCCACCTTCGGAAGCATCTTAAACAGCGTCACAAAATCCCTGATACAGCCCGCTCCTCCCGAAGCGATAACAGGCACATTGACCGCCTCGCTGACTGCCTTCAGCATTTCCAGATCAAAGCCGTTTTTAACGCCGTCCGTGTCTATGGAGTTAAGCACGATCTCTCCGGCTCCGAGCTCCACTCCTCTTCTTATCCAGCTGACAGCCTCCAGCCCTGTATCATCCCTGCCTCCTCTGGCAAACACTCTGTATTCCCCGTTGACACGCTTTACATCCGCAGAGAGCACCACGCACTGATTGCCGTATTTTCTGGCAGCCTCTCTTATCAGCCCGGGGTTTCTGATCGCTCCGGAATTCACGCTTACCTTGTCGGCTCCGCACTTTAATACTCTGTCAAAATCCTCCACAGTATTTATTCCTCCTCCGACAGTGAGAGGTATAAAAACATGGGAGGCCACCTCCCTGAGAATATCCGTAAAGAGCCTTCTGCCTTCCGCCGAGGCTGTTATGTCATAGAATACCAGCTCGTCGGCTCCGCAGCGGCTGTAGTAATCCGCCAGCTCCACGGGTGATGAGACATCATTCAGTCCCTGAAAATTCACGCCCTTGACTACTCTTCCGTCCCTGACATCCAGACACGGAATGATCCTCTTAGTTATCATTTTCCCGCTTCCTTTTTCTTGATAATACCCTGCTGCTGTTATGGATAGCACCTGACCTGATACCGAGCAGGTATCAGCCTTCCGCGGCTTCCTCTATCGCCTCTGCAAGATCAACTGCCCCTGTATACCATGCCTTTCCGATAATAGCTCCATACATGCCCAGCCGCTTCAGAGCCCTGATATCTTCTATTCCGGACACTCCTCCCGATGCTATGATGTTCATATCCAGACTATTGCTTAAAACTCTGTAGAGCTCGAGATTTGTTCCTCTCATGGCTCCGTCCCGGCTGATATCGGTGCAGATCAAAGTCTTTATGCCCAGCTGCTCCATGTCCCTGCAGAATTCAAAGGCATCCCTGTCGGATCTTTCCATCCAACCCTTAACCGCAATGCAGCCGTCCTTTATATCCGCTCCTACAGCAAGTCTGTCTCCGTATCTTTCGGCAGCCCTTTCCAAAAGTGCTCTGTCATTTACGGCAGCGGTTCCGAGTATAACTCTTCCGACTCCCGCCGAGAGATAAGACTCTATGACCTCCTCGCTTCTAATGCCTCCTCCTATCTCAACAAAAAGGCCGGTTTCCGACACGACCCGCTTTACAATGTCAATATTCGGCGTATTGCCGTCTCTGGCTCCTTCAAGGTCCACCATATGTATCTGGGCTGCTCCCGCCTCTTTAAACCTTACAGCTACCGACACCGGGTCGTTGCTGTAGACCGTCATCCGGTCATAATCACCCTTGAACAGCCGTACCGCTTTTTTTTCATAGAGGTCTATTGCCGGAAAAATCAGCATACCGTTTCCTCACTTTTTCTTTCTTTTCTGCTCTGCGCTTTTTCTTTCAATTCAGATACCGCAGAAATTCTTCAGTATCCTGAGTCCTGTGTTGCCGCTCTTTTCAGGATGGAACTGGGTGCCGTAAACATTTCCGTTCTGTACGGCAGCCGTCAGAGTGCAGCTGTACTCCGTCACGGCAGTCGTATAAGCTTCGCATCCGAAGGCGGCATAGGAATGTACAAAATACACATGATCCCCGTCGATTATTCCGTCAAACAGAGGGCTGCTGCCTGTAAGCCTCAGTGCATTCCATCCTATGTGCGGGATCTTAAGATCTCTGTCGATATATTCCGAAATCGCTCTGACCTCACCCGGAACCAGACCGAGACCGTCGTATTCGCCGTATTCATAATCCTTATCGAACAGAAGCTGCATACCGACGCATATGCCGAGAACCGGCTTGCCTGAGGCTGCCTGCTTAAGCACCTCCCTGTCCATACCGCTCTCCCGAAGCTTTCTTACGGCATCACCGAAGGCTCCCACGCCCGGCAGAATGATATGATCCGCCCTGTCGAGCACAGTCTCGTCATTTGTGACGATCGCTTCCTCACCTATGGCTGCAAAGGAGCTCCTTAAGGAAAACAGATTTCCCACTCCGTAATCTATGATGGCTATCATTTATTAAAGCACCCCCTTGCTGGAGGGAATGTCTCCCTCTGCCTCCGGATCGACACTTACCGCCGTCCTCAGAGCCCGGGCGGCAGCCTTGAAGGAGCCCTCCAGAATATGATGTGTGTTTTTTCCGTCCAGCTGCTTCAGGTGCAGACATATCCCGGAGCTTCTGGTAAAGGCTGTCCAGAACTCCTCCGCCAGCTCCGTATCAAAGCTTCCGACCTTGCCGGTCTCTATCCTCAGTCCGTATCCCAGAAAGCTTCTTCCCGATATATCGACCGCCGCCAGTATCAGTGCTTCATCCATAGGCAGAAGGATATCTCCGTACCTTCTGATACCGCGCTTGTCGCCGAGAGCCTCGGCAAAGGCCGTTCCGAGACTTATACCTATGTCCTCGGTGCTGTGATGATCATCCACATATGTATCTCCTGTGCAGCTTATCTCCAGATCAAAGCGGCCGTGAACCGCAAAAAGCTGCAGCATATGATCCAGAAAGCCTATTCCTGTATTGATATCTGCCCTTCCAGTACCGTCAAGCTCAAGCCTGAGTCTGACATCTGTTTCAGAGGTTTTTCTGTTTATCCCGGCATTTCTCATATTGCTGTCCTTCCCGATCAAAGCATTTCTCTGATCCTGTCAAGCAGGATATCCATCTGTTCTTTTGTTCCGATGGTGATCCTGTTGTAATTATCGATCCTGTCCTTTGCAAAATGCCTTATGAGCACACCCTTTTCCTTAAGCCTCCTGTAAAGCTCCTCACCCGATATCCTGTCCGAGCAGGCAAATACAAAATTTGCCTTTGAATCAAGCACCTTAAAGCCCATCCTGACAAGCTCCGATACGGTATACTCTCTCACTCTGATTATTTCCCTGCAGTTATTCAGGGTATATTCCCTGTCCATAAGCGTTCCGATAGCTGCTGAATATGTCATGGAATTGATATTGTAGGGATTGAAGGAATTTCTGATAGTGTTCAGATCCCTGATCAGCTCTCTGTTTCCTATGGCATATCCGAGTCTGGCTCCCGCCATGGACCTGGATTTTGAAAAGGTCTGTACCACCAGCAGGTTATCATAGGCTTTTATCAGCGGGATACAGGATTCCCCTCCGAAATCAATATATGCCTCATCGATTATTACAATATCATCCGGATGTGCCTTCAGCAGCTCCTCGATGCTTTCGAGCGGAAGCGCTATACCGGTAGGCGCGTTCGGATTCGCCAGCACAATGGTGTTTCCGGTCTCTGCATAGTCTCCCGTATCTATCGTAAGATCCTCCTTCAGGGGAATCTCTCTGTAAGGCACATTGTTGGCATTTGCAAAAACAGTATAGCATCCATAGGTGATATCGGGAAATACTGCCTTGTGTTCATTATCACAAAAGGCCTTGAATGCAAAGAAAAGTATCTCGTCCGATCCGTTCGATACAATGACCTCTTCAGAAGCCACTCCGTAAGTATCTGCCAGTGCCTTTATCAGCCCGGCACTCTCCGGATCCGGATAGAGGTTAAGACTCCTCAAATGCTCCGACGCATATTTCATAGCCGCCTCAGACGGAGGAAACGGTGACTCGTTTGTATTCAGCTTGACATATTTCATGTCCCGAGGCTGTTCTCCCGGAACATACGGCTTAAGCGCCGCCAGTGTTTTTGTAAAATATCTGCTCATTTTTCTATCCCGTAATATTGCTTACCGGCCTGCTGCCGTCCGCCTGTCCTACTGTTCCGACTGCTTTGGTTCCTC
>JAQXPY010000164.1 GCA_029100885.1 Clostridiales bacterium
ATTACTGTAAAAATAATTCTTGATACCACTGTAGCAATGAGTATATGCGCTGTAGAGCACCATTTTACCGGAGGAATCTATATCTCCCGAAGCCGCAGCAGGTGAAGACGAGCCTCCTGAGCCTGCCGCCTCACCGCGAAATACATCCAGATTATAGTAATACCGTGTTTTTGAATTGTGATAATCACTGAACTTCTTTGTATAGCTGCAGTCCGACGCCTTAGGAGATCCCGTGAAGCCTGTTCCTATGGATACGATTCCGTTCCCTGAACCGTCACTTGCATCTGTATCCTCCGTTGTTCCGATTATTTCGTCAAATACTGTACTGCTTGAATTGCCATCATTCAGGACGAGGGTAATACTACTGTCTTCAATAGTATTACTGTCTTCAATAGTATATGCGCCGCTCTGTATTTCCAGATACAGTGCATTTTTATGATCCTTTCCCTTTGTTCCGTCAGCTAAAAACAGACCGCTCACTCCGCTGTCTGATGATCCTCCTGTAAAGCTGTTTGTTTTCTGAAGCCCCTTTATAAATTTAATGCCTGAACCATGCACCGACCAGTAACCGTTGCCCTTATAGACCAGTCCTCCGAAGCGTGCAGACCCTGCATTGAGTGTGCAATCCTTTACTGTCACACCCTGAATATCAGCAGTATCAGTCATCCATTCCCAGCCTAATATACCACCTGTTTTTGTGGCATTTTCCGCATTGATCGTTACTCCATCGGCAGTAAGTCCATTGATAGTCAGTATATTTCCCAGAGTGCCTGTCTCATTGTCACGCAATGAGGCAATGAGACCGCCTGCATAACATTCTCCGCTTCCTGTTTTTGTGATGCTTCCGGTTATAGCACAATTCTCAATGGATACTCTACATCCGTTTTCTATTCTGGCAATAAGTCCTCCAAGGAAGCAGACATTGCTTCCATCATAATTAATGGAAAAATCTTTTCCCAGCTTACACCCATCGAGGTCAACACTGAGTACAGCGCTGCCGCTTCCGCCCTTTTGATGTGCTACAATTCCGGCAACTCGTTCTTCTTTTTTCGCACTTGCTATTGATAACGAGGTATTGCTGATCACTCTGTTAGCTGTTACACTGCCGCAGGATTCTGCAGTCAGTGAGCCTATATATACACTTTGATCAATCGCAGATACCGAAATACTGCCGCTGAGCGTTAGATATGCATTCTCTTCCACAACTGACAAATTACCTGTCTTTGAAAACAGTCCCTGTCTGTCATGGGATCCCTTCCCTCCGTATATAGGAATTGGGTTCGAATCAGGAGATACAGCCATATCATGGAACTTTATCTCAGTGTTGGAGGTGCAGGTGATATTTACATTTACCGGTTGCGCGCTGCTGTAATCTCTCTGAAAGCCCGTAAGTCCTGTCCCGGTGAGGTTAATTGATCCTCCGGAAAGTTTTATTTCTGTAGTATTCGGATCTATGTCGATTTCTGTAGTATCCGGATCTATGTCGTTTTCTATCACAAGTGCGCCTTTCGCATCCAGTTGAAAACGCAGTGCAGCCTGAGCAAATGACGGTACATCACTGACCTCTATGGATTCGTCTGATTCGTCTGTTGAAGCGCTGGTTACGGTTATCCTGTGATTTTTTACAGTAAACAGACCGGGAAGAGTGCTTACCTGCAATACCTGTCCCCAGTTTCCTATATCATTCCAGCCATTATTGAAATTCCAGCTGTATCCTTCTCCAGATGTATACGAAGAAAAGACCAGCGTATTGCCGCGATAGCCTACATAATTTCCTTTATTCTTATTATTTCCGCAATTCGGAAGAACAGTATCTGCATCCCCTGCTATCCACAAAACACCGCTGTCAAATTTACCGACCAGTCCTCCGGCATAATTGCTGCCCCCGGCACTGTTCATATTAATGCTTACAGTACCTACCTTGAGAAAATGCCCGCTGTCAGAAAGACTTCCTATAAGACCGCCAAAGCTGTTGGCAGTGCCTTTTACGGACACAGTGCATGTATTGCTACCGGTTTCTGTGTCCGAAGCCGTGACTGGCTTTTCTTCCGTCTCTGATGCATTCTCGTCAGCAGCAGAATTTACCTCAATGTAAGCTGCTCCGTCTGCAGCTCCGTTTTTCACCCAGCCTATAAGTCCTCCATAAGCGCTGGGTCTGTCAACTGTTACCGCTCCGCTAAGATACGAGACAACTCTTCCCGAATCAAGCCTGAGCGTTCCATCCAGATCATTTGCCGAGTACTGTCCGATTAGTCCTCCGGCATTGTTATTTGCAGTAAGTGTTACATCTGTCGAAATACTGTTTTCAAATACAATGGTCCCTTTACCGGTAGTGTTCAGAACTCCAAAAACTCCACCGGCATTGCCGTTCGGGTTTGATCCCTTTCCTGTCAATGTAATTCCGGATATTTCGATATTTGATAAGGATATTGTTTTTGCAGTACTCTCTTCTTCTCCTAAATTGTAAGTACAGGATCCTGCAAGCCCCCCGGCATTGAGTCCGGATATTGTCTTCTGATTGTCGGATGATATCGATATTGTGTTCTGATCTTTTGCAGAAATATCTGCATCTATGAATGCTCCGACAAGGCCTCCCGCGTCACCGGCTGTCGAAGTAATATCAGATAACACAAATGTGCTGTCTGCCAAGATAAGAGAAGAACCTGCATTCATTGTACCGACAAGTGAGCCCGCATTTCCTGTTGCCGAAACAGAAGGCATACTGCTTCCATAACGATAAAGGCTTTCTAAAGTTAGTACCGATCCTCTATTCATCACAGCGCAAAGAAGTCCGGCTCCGCTGCCTATGCCTGAACCCGTACAGGATTCCATGACCTGTGTCACTCCATATAAGCTATTACTATCTCCAACAGGCAGATCAAGAGACAAAGTTACCTTGGCATTATTATCAATAGTTCCGATCAGAGTCGGCATCCTTCCGTTAATATCAGATGCGATCGGTCGGATACTCCAGATATTGTTATTCTCAGTTTCCGAAGTATTTGATGCAGCTTCCGGAACATCTGATGCAGTTTCAGATGCATTTTCATCATCACTGACATTACTGCTTTCGGACAAGCCTTCTGTTTCCGATAATAACTCCGAATACTCTTCCGTCTGCGCATTTGCTGCCTGATGCACCACCTTTTCTGCCAGCAGAGCCACCGGTATATCAGTATCCAATGTCTCACCGGTTTTTGCCATGTACATAAGGCTAAGTCCGGCGCCGCTGCCTGTGCCATTGCTGCTGTTAGCATCAGCACCAAAGCTTATGACTACCTGATCCGAGAGTGTATTAAACAGCGGTCTTTTGAGCTTGATCGGAAAGTTTTCAGATCCGCTCGCAACCAATACAGTTCCGTTTATGAAATCAAGACCTGCAAAACTCAGACTAT
Source organism: Clostridiales bacterium (assembly GCA_029100885.1). Lineage (GTDB taxonomy): Bacteria > Bacillota > Clostridia > Lachnospirales > Lachnospiraceae > Avilachnospira. The sequence goes on from JAQXPY010000164.1 coordinate 3,396, forward strand.
ATGTCTGCGCCTGCTCTCCCGATCCGACATTTATATCCAAAATCTGTGTAGTATCATAACCGGAAGAATCTGTACTTACAAAGTTAAGTATCTTCCCGTTGTAATAAGAAGGAGCCACATGAGATAGCTTGATAAGATCTGCACCGGAATGAATTTTGATAGAATTGTCTACAACTGAAAGCCCGACATCTGTCAGAGTAAAGTTCTGACATGTATCTGAAACTGATGCAGTCTGCACTGTCCGCAGGGCAAAAGTACCTGCCGATTGCAGGGCTTTATCGTTTGCTGCAGCAGTCTCACCCGCTGCTCCTGTGTTTTCCGCATTTGCATTACCTCCGGTGGATCCCGAGCCTGAAGACGGAGTCTCTATCTCACTTCCGGTAATGCCTGTTTCGCTGCTGTCATCTGTGTTGACGTTACTTCCTGACCCATCAGATTCCTCAGTGCTTCCGGTACTTTCACTGCTGCCGTTTGTTCCGGTTAGTTCTTCATTTTCATCCGAGCCGGTTCCTGTCTCTCCCACATTTGTGTATGTCTCATCTGATGT
>JAQXPY010000165.1 GCA_029100885.1 Clostridiales bacterium
GCTGGAATGGACGGCCGGAGGACTGTCCGATGTGACGGGTATTTCTTCACTGTGGCATACGGGAATGATATGCAGGAGCGGTGATTCGGCGGATTATTCCGGTCTGGATGCCGCGGTCATGCCGAGATCGATGGTCTATGACATAGAAGCCCATGAGTCGATCCGGGACTTTCTCAAAAAAGTAAGCATTGTAGTCATTATCGAGCCTTCGGCGCTGCTTGGAGCGGCTCAGATGGGACTTGATTCTGTGACAGAGTCGGTATATGCCGGAAGAAAAAGGCCTGTTTTCTGCGCGATGGACAGAAACTGCGACGGTCTGGTGGATACGCTGTCGCATGTATTGAAGACCGAACTTACCCAGGTCTCTGCTACCAATCATCATTCAGGAGCATCGACATATATGATCTGGGATGGAGACAGCGACCATCTTCAGCACAGAATGCTTCCGAATATTTCCAGATATCTCGGATTGGGAACCGAGCTGGGAGCCGCTGTGGTGAAGAACGGCTTCCGAAAAGCCCTGTGGTACGGAGGAAGCCGTTTTCCAGTGGCGGATATTCAATGGATCGGAAATCAGTATTATTATGAGCTTCTGAAGCTATGCGGAAAAAAACCGACGCAGGAGAACTTCGGCAGGTATTTTATGACCGACAGCGGATTGTGGAATGCTTCGGAGGAGGATATACAGTATATCACCGTCGAGGATGAAAACCGCAACATGTTTGAGATCCGCAGAAGCTTTGCCACCAGGGCAGTAAAGGAGGGCTTTGTCAACATCATCAGTCCCGCGTATCTCCTCAGGGACTATATGGCAGATAATGACGGTCTGTTTGAGAATGATCCCAAGGCCGTTCCGACCATCGTGCCGGATTATGTCCGTACCGTCAGAAACACGGTGCTGAGACTGTGTCTCAGGATGAGCATTGGAAGTGTCTGGGAAAATGATATCAGGCGGGAGCTGGAGAGGGTCAATGTTTCGGGGGACGAGCCGGGTGAAGTACTGTGGAGAGAGCTCTGCAGGACCTACAGATCCGTGACCTCCGATAAGGAGGAAAAGCATTATGAGCTTCCGGAGATAAGGACGGCAGCCGATGGCATCGAAAGGATCTGGAATTTCGAGACATTCAGAAAAAAGAGAAAATTCAACACCGAAACAGGCTGCATGGAAAACCTGTGGTCTGTTACCGACAGGCAGTTTATCAGATATGTTACAGCACCTCTCAGGGATATCAAGTATATCGCAGAGGATGATACGGGAAACAGAGAGCATCTGGGTGCCGAGCTTCAGGGACAGCTGTTCCAGAAGCATCTTCCGGGTCAGTTCATGACACTGGGAGGCAAGTATTATGAGGTGCTGCGTGTCGTAAGAGACGGAAGCCTGCTGCTTCAGAGAGCTGCCGATCATATTACCGGAAGGCCGGAGTACAGGCAGGTGAGACAATATGTGCTGAAGGCTGCGGTCAGATCAGAAATAATGGGTGAAAGCAGACATACTGCCGGAATGCAGACAGATATTATGTATGCGGACATTTTGGTAAGGACTCCTGCCTACTGGCAGCTGGACAAGGGAAATGATTTTGCCCACGGCAGCAGGATCAGCATCAACGGTATACCTGAGAGAAGCTACAGCAGAAAGAAGCTGCTGAGGCTTACCTTTGCAGAGGGAAGCACAGGGCTTTCGGACAATGTCAGGTGTACATTGGTGCTTCTGATGAATGAGGTCATAAGGACCATGTTTTCGGATCAGGCGGATTTTCTGGCTGTAGTGACCTCAGAGCAGCTGAAGGAGCCTCTGACATATCATCTTCAGGATGAAACAAAAGAAGCGGATAGCTCTGCTGTCTATATCATAGAAGACAGTCAGCTGGATCTGGGACTTCTGGAAGCGGTAAGAAGGAATCTCCGGAAAATACTGGAGACCTGCTGTGATTATCTGGAATGGCACGCAGACCGGCTGGAGGGCTCGAAGGCGGGCGTCAGAGTGCAGACAGTAAAGAGGACCGGGGGAGTGCATATCCCTGAGGGCCCGGTATCCGGGCTTGTGGAAGCAGCTGCCGAGAGCGCGATCACGGCTGCGGCAGTGGAGTGCGTTGAAAAGGCTGTGAGCGGGACGACCGGAGATATAGCTGCCAAGGCGATCGGAGGTGCTGTCGGTACAGCAATGGGACCATTTGCCGGAGCGGTTGTGGGAGTGGCAGCGAAGAATATTATAGGAGCGGCTGCGAACGGTACGGAGTCCGCGGATCCGTACAGCACAAGGAGTGCCTATTGCGAGAGACACTATCTGCTGTACGGAGGAGAGACTTGTCCTGAATGGATAGATGCCGGGGAGACGGTAAGCTTTCTTAAGTCCAGAGGCTTCGGCAACGGCGAGCTGAAGCAGGCTCGAAAGGGAGCGGATAAGAATAATTAATCTCTGTCAGTACGCCTGTTTGATCAGGCGTACATGTAGGTGATGACACTGTGAAGCCATTTCAGACGCTCCCCGGGGTCTTCGCTTATCTTTATGCCGTTAAATACGGGAAACCTGGTGATCAGGAAATCACAGAGCTGCTCTGCTTTGTGATCTGCTCTGTTGGAATCTCCGGATTTTTCCAGCAGCTCGATCTCCGCAAAATCGCATATGCACTTGACAGTGTCGCCCGAATAATTGATACCGGAAATGATCTGCGGTATCAGCTTTACGGCTGCACTGTCATGTCTGGCCAAGGCAATAAAGCGGAGGTATTTAAATATTAGCTCCGATGGATGACCGGAAAAGTGCCAGGTCGGATCCTTTGTGTTTTTTGCTATCTTCTGTTCGATATGCAGCAGCTTATCCCAAAGGGAGTCGCTCAGCTCGTCAAGTCTGAATACATACAGGGCTTTTACAAAAACCAGAACAGCATATGGTACGCTTATCACAGGCTTTTTGTATTTTGAAAGGCTGAGGATATAGTTCAGCTGCTTTGTCAGAGAGGATTCGTTGTTAAAGTAGGACTGGGCCTCCTTCAGATAGGCTTCTCTGGCCCGGGTGTATGCTTCAGCACCCGAAATGCCTGTATTAACTTCCGGAGCACCTGTCTTAACTTCCCGAGCGCCTGCCTCAACTCCCGGAGCGTTGGCGGCATTGCAATAATGCATGCCGATATCAATGTAATAATGCAGCAGGAAGGACTGGGTCATTTTATAGTCGGCAGAGTCCGGTGAAAAGCAGCTTAAGGCATTTCTGTAGTCGGCTTCCGCCTGTGGGTCTCTCTTAAAGGCATAGATCTGACCTCTCTGACTCAGAATGCTTCCGCAGGAGGAATTGGCAGAGACATTTTCCGACAATACGATGCCCTTGATATCATCCACAAGATGCTGATACCTGAGATTTGTATCGGCAAGCTCAAGGGCTTTATCATAATCAAAGGTATCTGTGTAGGCTTCGATGAGCTTGTTTCTTGTATTTAAGAATTCTTCAAGGCCTACAGAATCGGCATATTCTGTAATGAGCTCATAGTTCTTTATGGCATTCAGGCTGTCGCCTATATGGCAGTAAGCGGAAATACCTATGTCATACAGTCTGTAAATAACTCTTTTGAGATCGATGGCCAGCTCACTGCTTCTTTCCTTAAGAGGGTCAACCATCTTTTTAAGCTGCAGAAAGATATCCATGCAGATGTCATGGCTCATATTGTTGGAATTAAGGCTGTTGTACAGGCTTTCGACAGCCATGCTGAAGGAGTGGAGATCGGGATTTTCCAGCATTTTCTTCTCGATCAGCCTGAACCAGTGCTCGTTGTAAAAACTCACAAAGCCTCGGGATACTCTCGAAGCAGGACCGGGCTGTCCTGAAAGGGCATTTGAATGCTTTCTGTAAAAGGAATAGCAGATCCTGAGGGCGTTGAAATAGTCCCCGTCCAGATACTTCATCCATGCCTTTGAAAAGATCCTGTCTGCGCTGTCATAGCCGAATACAAGATTATCGTCGGATTCGGTTAAATTTTTGCAGCGATCGTATATTGTCCAGATCCATTCATCGGCACTGCTGCCTCCGACATTATACCCCAGGAAGGAGCAAATGCTGTCGGCAAGGTATAAAAACTCCATAGCATATGCTTTTGATCCATAGTTAATGGAAACAGCCTTAAAATCGATCTTCAGAGTCGGCTTATCTGCATCTGTCATTTCCTCGGCAATTACCGTTCTGAATACATCCGCATTGGTCAGACTGAAACGAACATCTGAATCGTCCCTGGTCGAATCGATTTTTATAGGCCGTAAGCCCTGTTTTTTGTACTCCATGGACAGGGGCGAATCAGGCGTCAGGGTGGAACTGCTTCTGGTGGCTATGTCCAGGACAACGTCAGAGACATTATCCAGAACCGGATTGTAAAACAGGAGATAGGTGATCAGTGTGTCAACCATATGAAAATACAGGTTTACGCCGTAGTTGTCTTTGGATAGAATGTTTATATTATCACCGAGCAGCTCTTCAATACCCTTATCGCTCTTTATCATGACAAATATGTGATATCTGCCGACACGCTCCGGAAACGGTCTGTTGCCCTTCTTATCATTCAGCGTTTTTCCGTTGAAGGTACCTTTTTGTATGAATTCCGGCATAGTCTTATTTACCACTGTCTTAACTGCCTTTACAACAGTGCTGTTCCGGCGGGGGTCGCTGTCGGAATGAAGAGCCTGAGGGTAAACAAAATACGTCTTAGGATCTGCGTATTTCGGATCGATCATGCCCTTTTTCGCGTCTTCTGCTGCACGGGCGGCAGCTTCTTTTATCACCGCCTTGTAATATGCCTCGATCCTGCGTCTTTCAACAGCGGTTTCATCACTTTTTTTATTGCTGCTTCTGTTATTGTCGTCAAAAACTACTCCTGCGATATAGACCGGCTTTTTACTTTTCTGAGTGTTTTCGAAATCTCCGTATTCATCGAGAGAAAATGTCAGCATAGCTCATCCTCCTGTCTTGACCTGCATTATTGAACAGAAAATCTTTGAACTGCCAATCAGCAAAAAATATACAAACAATCAATGAAAATATAATATTTAATGTGAAAAATGTCTATATACTGTTTGTGCTTGTATGGAAATAGAGTTAGGAGGGTGATAAAATTAAATATATTTGGAGTAATTATACAAAACATTTGGAGGAGCTGCAGATGAAAAGAGGATGGAAGGACAGCACTTTTATCAAGATGATTTTAATAGATTGGATTGCAGACCGTGATAACAGTTATGAGGTAACAAAGGAAGGAATAGAAGAATACATCGGATCGGTCGACACAATATGCGATGAGAAAACACTTGATAAATATCTGAACGATCTGGTGGAAAAAAAAGTCCTGAAGAGTAAAGAGGAAAACTGCACAAAATATGCTTTTAACAGAGATGAGTTTTCTGACAGTGAAACAGACAGAAAAGAATACAGAAGGTACTGGGAAGAGCTCAGGGATCATGTTCTTCAGCTCGGAGAACTTGAAATGGTGGATGAGATCTCTAAGAACGCCATGAAAGAGGAGCCTCCTTTGAATGACGCTTTAAAAGAAAAATATAAAAAAAGAATAAAAGATAATATTCAGGAGCTTGATGTTGAAGGTGATGATGTCTATGTGATCAATAAGGCGATCAATGACGGAAAAGAAATAAGCTTTAATTATATGGAAAGCCCTAAAGCATCAGACGTCTCCGGCATAAAAGAAAAGAAAAAGACTGTTTTTCCGATCTCTGTTTTTATCAGCAGAGATTACAGAGGGTATCTGTTTGCAGCATATAAAAATGATCCGCCGATCATATTCAACATGTCAAGGATTCAGAAAGGCAGTTTACAGGAGATAAAAAACTCAAGAGAGTGCTTTACTGAAGACGAGTGGAAAAAATGGAAGCAGAACCATTTGGATAACCTGAAACAACGATGGGATATCGACGGAGAAGAGGCAGAGGTTGAGATCGCGGTTGACAAAAAGAAGGACATTTTCGGCTGCGGCAGCAAGCTTAAGAAGGTTTTAGGAGACCCTGTCGAGGAGGATGATAAAGAAGCGGTGTATAAAGGCAGGATTTACGGAATAAACGGGTTCATGAGCTTTATCAGAGAGAATATTTATTGCTGCAGGCTTATCGGTGATATTTCAAAGAGCGGAAAAAAGGTAAATAAAAAAAGAGAGGATCTGATCAATGCCATGCAGGAAAAAAAGAACAGATATGAGCAGCTGCAGCGTGAACCAATGCCGGATTCTGAAGAGTAATGCAATGAGGGGCAGATATGAGCAGCAGTGTGAGCAGTGATATCGGAGATTTAAGGGTATATTATGAATAACGATACTGAAAATAAAACAAGGGACATAGTTAACAGCAGCATCATAAACGAAACAGCAGGCAGAATGAATGACTTCATCAAAAACAAAACGACGGACAGAGTGAACAGCAGCACCGATAACGAAGAGGATGACAGTCTGGAGGATATCATGCTGGCAGGTGATATTCAGAACGCGATAGCTGCTAAAAACGGAATCACTTTTCGGGATCTGAGAAGGATGTATGAATTGTCTCCGAAAGCAATGCGGGATTGTCTGAAAAAACTCAGTATGGTCACATCTCTTGCGAATAGAAGAAATGCATTGCTTATCAATGATAACGGAAATAGCAGCACAGCTCTGACTGACGACTATGAGGATCGTTGGGAGGAAGACTCTGCGGATGAAGAGTTAGAAAAAAATGAGCTTGCTGTTCGGTATAATAACAGGGAATCCGGTCGTCGTATAAATAATGATAAGGAAAATGAAATAGACCATTTAACGGACAAAGATCGCCTTAGCTTCAATGATCCGATACGGGCACTGACAAAGAAGATTCCTATACTTATGGCGAAGACAAATAATGTATCATTTCTGATCTATCAGGATTATCAGGAGAATAACAGCAGTGAAAAGCACACGAAGGATATTCATGAAAGAGACGGAAAAATGAATATTGTAAATAAAAAGGAAGGACTGCCTTTAATAAAGGATACCGGTGACGAAGAGTCGCGCTGGACATATTGGAATCTGAGAAAAGAAGTTATAAGCAGCATTCTGAACGACAGAAAGGTAAGGATAGCATTCATAAAGCATACAGACAGTAAGGTGATCCAAAAAGAAACAGTTCAGCCTGTCGGACTGTATTATGACAACTGCTCGACAAAGCATTTTGTTGTATACGAAAAAGCAAATAATAAAAAACAAAAGTCTGAATACAACGGAGTAATCGATTATAACAATTATGAGGAAATAGAACTGAAGCTGCTGAAGTCGATCACCCGGATCGAGGATGAACAGGAGCTTGAAAAGAAGAAAAATACCGGCATCAGAAAGAAAAAGGGTAAAATAAGAGAAGAGGTCAATACTGAAAACATCGGCTTTGATATCCGGGATTATCTGAGGATCAGAAGGAATAAGAAGCTGATACTCAGAGTCTATTATAAGGAGGGAAATGTAGAGAATAAGATCAGGCACGATTTCGAAGGCTTCGATATCATAGAGCTGCCATCAGGCGGAGAGAGATCGGAGGAGTACAAACGCTTGTGTATCAAGGTCACGGAGCCTATGGATTACCTGAACAGACTGAGGAGCTTCGGACAGAGCGTTATAGTGGAAGAGCCAAGGGAAATAGTGGATATAATTGTGAATGAAACTAATGAGGCATTGAAGGTTTATCCAAAGGGGGATTATCCTCAGAATTGTTATCTGAATCTTGGACTTCTGAATGATCCGGAGACAACTAAGCAGAAGCAGAGCGGAGATTAAGTGCTCTGCAAGTGAAGATACTGAATCGGCCGGATTCTTATAGAGCTATACCATATCAATTAATTATTTCATTGAGGCAATTAACTGTAACAGGAGACCTTTGACCGTCACGGCAGCGTGATATGTACCCGGAACAGGGCACATATCATTGGCTGACGGTCGGAGGTCTTTTTTTGATGTCAAAAAAAGTTTTTAAAATTTTTTGTAAAGGGACCGGAAACGGAGAGTTTTTTCAAAGCCGTCAGGCATAATGACATCACAACGATCAGCAAGGTGCAGGTGCTCATGATAAACGGATCGTTTTCCGGAAAACTGAGCTGCAGCTGACTGAGAACAAACAAATCAACGATATATTTTTTGGGATGATATAAGGAGGATACCATGTTTTGCAAGAAATGCGGGGCAGAGAATAATGATAATGCAAGATTCTGTAAGAAGTGCGGTGAGCCTTTGGGAAATATGCAGAAGGATGACCGGGAAAAGAATATGTCTGAGGGACTGCATGGGTACGAAGCAGCCGATGAAATAGAAGTCGGAAAGAGAGTCGGCAAAGATAATTTAAAAAAGGCTGCCGGAGGCTTTGGGAAGCTGCCGAAAAAGGCTCTGGCTGCAGGCGCTGCAGCTGCTGCGGGGGCAGTGCTGTTTGCGGGCTTCAGCATAAGCAATGCCAACAATATAGATCTGAATAAGTATTTGGAGATCACAGCCGATGGATATAACGAATACGGAACAGCTTATGTCAATATCGATTGGGATGCGATAGAAGAAAAATACGAAAAAAAGCTTGTATACAGAAATGATATCAGCGGACAGAGATTTGCGTATACATATTATATGGAGCCGTTGGATATCATGAAGGAATATGTACATGTGATCCCGGAACAGACAAGTGATCTTGCAAACGGAATGGAGGTACCGTATACATGGAAGATCGACGACGAGCTGTATGAGTTTCTGGATATCAAGCTTAAGCACAAGGACGGAGTACTGGAGGTGAAGGAGCTGGAGGAGCCTGAAAAATGGAATGCATTTGAAGCACTTGAGCTGTGCTATGACGGCACAGAACCCTACGGAGAGGTCAGCTTAAAATACAATGACAAAAAATTGAATACAAGTGCTTTCAGCTGCAGCAGGACAAGCGGTCTGAGAAACGGCGATGTGATAACTGTCTCTATCGATGACACGGCTGCGGAGAACTGTGTCAGACAATACGGTGTGATTCCTGAAGAATACACGAAGGAGTACACGGTGGATGGAATACCGGCATACGTAAGCAGGATGGATCAGCTTTCGGAAGCACAGCAGGAACAGCTTGTCAGGGACGGCAGGGATGCAATGATAAGCTATGCAGCATCACAATGGGACAGTGAAACTGAAATGCTGCTGGATGTAAAGCCGGTTGGCAGCAGTCTGCTGGTGAACAAAAACGTAGATGATAACGATCATAACATGATCATCGAAATGTATAAGGTCAAGGTGAGAAACTGCTATTCAGATGATGGAGAGACCTTTGATGAGACCATGGAGTATTTCTGGATCACAGCCTTCGAAAACATCAAGGTTAAATCAGACGGACAGCTTGTGTACAGCAGCACGGACTATAGGATACCTTCCAATGAATTCCGCATTGATTCCGGAGTGAGCACCGGCTGGTGGAGCACTATGGGCTGGAGATATAAGGGATATCGTGACTTCGATGAACTGTACAGGAAAGAGGTTACTGCCAGAACAGACGAATACACCGCTGAGGATATGATCGACAGGACACTCACGATGATCGAAGAAAGGAAGGAGTCAGGCTGGAAGGAAGAAGAAGGAGGCTGGAGATACTACGATGAAGATGGAGCATATATCAAGGACAGCAGATTTGATGATCCGGAGACAGGAAAAAGCTACTATTTTGATGAAAACGGATACATGATGGCAAATGATGTGACGCCTGATGGAAAACAGATAGGAGAGGACGGTGTAATTACAGAATAATTATTGAAAAAATCTCGAAGCCGGGTCAAAACGGAGAGTTTTTTCAATACAGGGTCATATACTTGTGGCATAAACAGAGACGAAGGGAGGTGAAAGACCTCATCGTGATTCGGAAACATTGCAGACAGGAACACTGAACAGAAATAGTATCGGGTGTTAAAGAAAATATGGAGGATGTTTATCATGATGAAGTGCAGAAAGGTTATTGAACGAATGATAACTGCAATCAGAGAGTCTCAGAATTGCGGAAAAACAGATCAGGATATTTTCGAGAATGTATGGATCAAGGCAGAGGAGTACTGCGTGAAGGGAAAGGTCACTTGCCGCAACCAGTCGGCATACGGCAAGTGACAGATATATGGAATCGATAAAACAGGGGGTATAGAAATGAGGAATATGATCGAAAAGCGAACAGATGACAGCAAAATAAATGAGAAGAGATCCGGCAGTAAGAGATCGTTATTAAGGGCAGTGAGGGTTCTGTTTACCGCAGTGATCCTGCTGGCAGCGATTCTTTCTGCAGGATGCTCGAGCAAAGAAAAGGCCAACCGGATAGTAGGAGAATGGAAACCCTCGGATATGAGGATAACCCAGGGAGACCTGGTATTGTCAGTATCAGGCATGTGTACCGAAGAGGAATTGAAAGAGGTTCTGGAAAGCAGCGGAATACAGATAAGCTTTATGGAAGATAATACAGTGCTGATGAACAGAGACTCAGAGAATTATCCCGGAACATGGGAAAGTGCGGATGACCCGGATTCGAAACAATCAGGCAGGTATGTGATAAGCTTTCCTGACGGACAGTTTGATGCGTACTTTTCAGAAGATAATAATGACGAACTATGTATAAATATAGATGGTATTATTATGGTAATGACGAGAGTGGAATAAGTATTTTCTTAGAGGATTGGGGACAATGAGAATGAGAGCAATGAAAAAAATGATCGGCACAATGCTTTGCACAGCAGTGGTTATTGTATCGGCAGCAATGCCCGTCATGGCTGCAAAAGTAGTAAATGTGCCGACCAAGTCGGGATATTATCAAACAATTGTAGGAGGGTTTGGAATATCTCATGCCATGGAAGATAGACTTTATGATGTTATAAGGGATCGATTCTATGGAAATGAAGATATTACCGAAGGTATGCTTCTTGGGTACTATTACAACAAGGAAGCATACCCATTCTATCTTGATTTTGGATTTGGTACACAATACGTTGATAAATATAAAGAGATGGGTTTACTTGATAAGGATTACCAGCTGCCGAAGCAGTTTTATACTGTAACTGGAGACAGTATGGAGGGCCCGTGGGTAACCGACTGTCCGGAATTAAAGTTTTTCGCCAAAAATATACATAAAACAGATATTGATGTGGTTTCCGCATTTGTTCGTCAAACGGGTATGGATTCATTTGAATTTATAGAAAAGGGTTACGAGCCGGATATCTTTATGCCGGGTGATTACATTCCTAAGTACAAGAGAGAAGCCGGCCTCTACGATTATGACTACATAAACCCATCTGGTCTTAAGCTTGTTGGATTATATACAAATTCTGCCTCTGCGGATCTCGGGACAAGCAAGGCTGCCGAGGAGTGCAGCGCAGCGAAAACCACTCCGGTCATAGAAGTTAATAACGGAACATGGAAAAATATTAACGGTAAATGGTATTATAACTATCCGGTTTCGCAAAATGTGGTAGTCATGGATGCATGGGCATGGATCAACGGCAAATGCTACCGCTTCGCAAAGGATGGCGCCCTCTACACAAGCTGCACTACTCCTGACGGATATACAGTAAATGAAAAGGGCGAATGGACTGTGAACGGCGTGGTACAGACC
>JAQXPY010000166.1 GCA_029100885.1 Clostridiales bacterium
ACAGGCTGAGCCTGCTGCGAATGATGTGTATATGCTGGAATTACAGTTTCCTTATGCTCTTCTGCTTTTACGAGAAGTGTCTTTAAAAGCAATGTCATTGCTTCACACAAATCCAAAATCGTATCCCTGGTATGCGCTCTCTCTATCGATGAGTTCATATCATTGCGAGAACGTCCGGTATGTACCTTTCCGCCCTTTTCAATACCAAGCTTGTCGATAAGCCATTCCTCAATGTTAGAGTAAAGGTCGGTAAGGCCCGGCTTAAACTCAATGTTTTCCGGGCCTAATTCCTTTAATTCCATGAGTGAACGGATAATGTCTGCGCCATCTTCTTTGCTGATTATACCCTGCTCTGTAAGCATGATAACATGTGCGAAGTGATTTTCAAGCTGGCATTCAAAGGACTGGATATCTTCTTTTATAGTATCCTCGGCATGCTTGTTCAGAATGAGTTCATCCCGTCCCTCGTATGCCTTATAATATTCCTTATCCATTTCAATCTCCATTTTTAGTTATAATTATTTATGTCTTTTCTATTCTTCTGCTTTCTTTCCGAAAAGCTTCACTGCACCAAAGTACAGAACAACCAGAATAACAACTGCAATCGGTAATGCTACAACAGCGCTGGACTGAGTAACTCCAATAATCAGATATCCTATGAAAGCGGAAACTGCAGCAAGCACTGCGTAAGGAATCTGTGTTCTTACGTGCTCGATGTGGTTGCATCCTGCTGCCATTGAAGACATAACTGTCGTATCTGAAATAGGTGCGCAGTGGTCACCGAATAATGAACCGGAAAGAACAGCTGCGATTGTGATAATTTCTGAAACTTCGAAGCTGTATGCCATATTGATTCCAAGAGGAAGCAGTATGGCCATAGTACCCCATGATGTACCTGTTGCAAATGAAACTACTGCACCGATTATGAACAGTAATGCAGGTACAAGTGCAGGTGACAGGAAACCGATAGTCTGGTCAACGATGAACTGTGAAGTTCCCATCATTGAACATACTGAGCCAACGCCCCATGCAAGGATAATTATTACAAGGATTCCGGCCATTTTCTTAACTCCGCTGACAAAGCAGTCAATAACCTCAGTGAAGTTCATAATCTTGGAACGTATAATCATAGCGCCCATAACGATTGAAGCAAGAAGGTATCCTGATGTAAGAGCGATTCTGATCTTTGAGCCAGGAACGTTCTGAGTAGGGAATCCCCAGCTGATGAACATGATAAATATTGTTGCAAACAATACGATGAGAGGTACGATCATGTGCCATGCAGTTGCATTGTCACTGCTCTCTACAGTAATTGTTTCTTCTGCAAGTTCTGATTCCTTAGGTCCGTTCTCAAGAGTATATCTTTCTGCCTTAAGCATTGGACCGAAGTCACGATTGCTGCTTGCTACAAGCGGTACCAGCAGCAGTGCGAGAATTGCATAGAACTGATAAGGTATTGCCTGCAGGAAAGTGGTTGAATCTGAAGCCTGAATTCCAAGGTTTTCAAATTCTGCTGCGATAATACTCATGATGTAAACGCCCCATCCTGTTACAGGGATAAGAATACATACAGGTGATGATGTTGAGTCGAGGATGTAAGCCAGCTTCGCTCTGGAGACTTTCAGTCTGTCATATACAGGCTTGAAAATAGGTCCGAGAATCAAACTGTTTCCTGAGTCAGAGAAGAAAATTGCGAGGCCGCCTGCCCATGTTGCAACCTGTGCAGCAGCTCTGCTCTTTACTTTCTTAGCTATTGCACCGGCAAAAGCTTTTGCTCCTCCTGACTGGTCCATAAGTGCGACGAATCCACCTACAAAGGACATCATGATAATTGTCTGTGCATTTGATGAACCGGTAAAGTCAACAAACAAATGCGCACTGAACATGTCCTGCATAGCAATCCAAGGATTCCAGTTTGCGATAATAAGGCATCCGCTGAATAAGCTGATGGCCAGAGAAACAATTACGTTCTTTGTCCAGAATGCGAGTACTACCGCTAAAATAGCAGGGATTAAAGATAGTATTCCGTAGTAAACAACTTCTTCCATTTTTCTTCCTCCTAATAAAAAATTGAGATTCATAAATTCACCGATATAAAATTGCAATAACTGTGCCATCTCTTTTTCCCTCTTCCACACGTTTATTATCATATCCGGGCAGAAATCAGCTCAAATAATAAGCAAAAAAGCAAGGCGAAACTGCATATTCGATTGTAATTAATTAGAAAAGACGAATAACCGTCATTTTTTTAACGAATAAGGACTCGTAAATCGCCGCTTCGGAGAGTCATTTATTCATTTTAGCATCAAAAAGACGGTAATCCGTCTTTTTTGACAAATTACCGTCTTTTTTCAGCTGGTATTTATACGTTTATAAGGTCTTTCCATTTCTTTGGAGGACGAGGCTGATACTTCAGTGAAGCAAGAAAATCTTCATTCATTTCTATCCCCAGTCCGGGTCCATCTGAAGGTACAAGGTACCCATCCTTTACTTTTAGCTGGTTAAATGCCATCTTATCCCCGATTTCTTCATGCCACGGGAATGTTTCAATACTGTAAAGATTAGGCATAACACATGATGCATGAACCGTAGCTGACAAAGCTACCGTGGAACTGTTACAGTTGTGTGGGCCGACTTTTATATAGTTTGAATCTGCAATAGCAGCAATATCCAGCATCTCTGATATTCCGCCTACTACGCCTATATCAGGATTGATGAAATCAACACAGTCCCGCTTGCATACTTCATTAAACCAACGTCTGCCGAACATAGCCTCGCCGGCTACCAGCGGAAGCTCCGTCCTCATTTTAAAATCAGCAAGCGCATCAATATTGTCGGGAGCGACAGGCTCCTCAAACCATGAAATATTGTATTTTGCTATTCTTTGGGCCACATTCATACACTGCCGTCTGTCCACAGGTCTCCATGCATCAATCATTACC
>JAQXPY010000167.1 GCA_029100885.1 Clostridiales bacterium
GTTCTGATAATCAGAACACAATTCTTTTAAAACTTTTTCTTACGCAGCAATAGTATTACTGTGATTTAAAAAAGTCAAGAAAAAATTAAATAATATTTATTGTTATTCCGGAATTATTTATTTAGATTTGGTTAAATCTACAAAAAAAACAGCGATTGATTGTAAATAAAATAATTAACATCAGAAATATTTTGCATACAAACTTAGAATTTTTTAATATAATTAAAAACTTTATATAAGCACCGTCTGTAGAAAAAAGATAAAGATGTTCTGAAATACAGAACGCAATTCCAGAATTTTAAATTTTCTATTGACGCACGATATACATATCTTATATAATGTCAAATGTAACTCAGTTATCGATATCAAATGAAAGTGATTTGAATCGGTTTTGTATTCTTAAGAGGTGTAGAATAATATGAATCTAGTGAAAATCAACGCCGAACGCTGCAAGGAATGCGGCTACTGCATCAAGTTCTGCCCTAAGGGATGTCTGTCTAAGGGTGATAAGATTAACAAAAAGGGATACTATGCGCCGGTATTCAATCCAGAGTCATGTATAGCCTGCGGAACATGCGCCAGAGTATGTCCGGATACAGTTCTTTCAGTTTATAAAGATGTGTGATTAGGGAGGAAGATATGAGCGAGAAGGTATTTATGCAGGGCAACCAGGCCATGGCTGAGTCAGCTATTCGTGCGGGCTGCAAGTTATTTTTCGGTTATCCTATTACTCCGTCAAGTGAAGTTCCGGAGTATTATGCCACAGTAATGCATGATCGCCCTGAAGAGGGAGTTATGTTTATTCAGGCTGAGACAGAGGTAGCTGCCTTCAATATGGTTGCAGGCGCTGCTTCTACAGGACACAGAGCTATGACAGCCACATCCGGTCCGGGATTTGACCTTGGTCAGGAGGCTATGTCATATATGTCTGCCGGCGATATTCCGGCTGTTATCGTTGAGGTTCAGAGACCGGGTCCGGGCGACGGCGAGATCCTTGCGGCTCAGGGAGATTATTTCTCTGCTGTTAAGGGCGGCGGACACGGTGACTACAACAACCTTGTGCTTGCACCTTATTCGGTTCAGGAGATGTGCGAACTCATGCAGGAGTGCTTTGATCTTGCTCAGAAGTATTCCAACCCTGTAGTTCTTCTTACTGACGCAACACTTGCAAAGATGAGAGAGTCTGTTGTTCTCCCTGGATACAGAGAGGTTCCGGATCCTAAGACTGTAAGAAACGCGCTTACCGGAAAAAAAGATCGCGAGGCGCATAAGGTCATTACATGCGGCGACGGAGCTGTACAGTGGGAAGAGTTCAACAACAAGCTTCAGGAAAAGTACAGAAGAATCGCAGAGAACGAAGTGCGTTACGAAGAGAAAAATACAGAAGATGCAGACATCATTCTTGTAGCGTACGGTTCAGTGGCTCGTGTATGCGAGAGCGCTATGAAGATGGCCAGAGAGCAGGGCATCAAGGTAGGAATGATAAGACCTATCTCACTGTGGCCGTTCCCTGATGTTGCTTTTGAAGGCAAGAAGGGAAAGAAGTTCCTTGTGGTAGAGCTTAGTGCAGGACAGATGGTTCAGGATGTCAAGCTTGCTGTTGATGATAAGAAGGACGTTCACTTCTTTGGCAAGCTGGGCGGAACAACACCGAGCCCTAAGGTAGTATTGGAAGAGATAAAGAAGTTGATGTGAGGTGGGAATTATGACAACAGTTTATGAGAAGCCACAGGTTTTCACAGATGCAATTACCACCTACTGCGGTGGATGCGGACACGGTATTGTAGGCAAGCTTATTGCTGAGCTCGTTGATGAGCTTAAGCTTCAGGAGGACGGCATTTTGGTATGGCCTATCGGATGCTCCTGTCTGTCTGATCGTTATTATGATATGGATGCATTCATGGCGCTTCACGGACGTGCTCCGGCTGCGGCAACGGGAATAAAGAGAGCCGATCCGAGTAAGTTCGTTCTGTGCTATCAGGGAGACGGCGACATGGTTTCGGAAGGTATGGCAGAGATCATGCATGCCGCTATCAGATCCGAGAAGTTTACAGTCGTATTCATCAACAATGCTATTTACGGAATGACAGGCGGTCAGATGGCCCCTACCACACTTATCGGACAGTATGCTTCTACAGCTCCTTACGGCAGAGAAGAGATCAACTCAGGCTATCCGGTCAAGATGGCAGAGCTTATGGCTACAATGCCTGGAGTGTGCTACAGCGAAAGAGTTGCGGTCAATACTCCGGCAAATATTGCAAAGACAAAGAACGCACTGAGAAAAGCATTCAAGCTTCAGCTTGAGGGCAAGGGTCTGGGATTTGTTGAGATCCTTTCGATGTGTCCTACGGGCTGGAAGATGACACCGGTCAAGGCAACAGAGTGGATAAGTGATGTTCTTACCATGGAGGAGCAGTATCCTCTTGGAGTCAAGAAGGATGCTGATGATCCTAACCCAACTGTTCCAGTAGTTATTTCGAAAGGAGTATAACTGAAATCATGAAAAAAGAACTTCTTTTCTCGGGAATCGGCGGACAGGGCGTTATTACTCTTGGAGAGACACTTTGTGATGCCGCAATAAAGGCAGGTTACAATGTTACATTTGTTCCTTTCTACGGACAGGAAAAGCGTGGCGGCCGTACAATGTGCAACATTGTGATCTCAGACGGCATAGAGAGCCCTATTATATCAGAAGCTGATATTATGCTTATCTTCGATGAGAGATCTCTCGGTGATTATCAGGCACTGATGAGTCCTGACGGAGAGCTTGTTATCAACAGCTCCATGGTTACGATCGAGCCATCGGCAGAATGCAAGGTCATCAAGAAGATACCTTTCAATGATATAGCTGTTGAAGTAGGAAATGCAAAGACTGCAAACGTAGTGGCTATGGGATATATCGCCAAGCTTCTTCCTGAGATTCCGTTTGAACTCATTCAGGCTGAGGTCGAGAAGTCGTTTGCAAAGAAGCCGAAGCTTATTCCGGTTAACATCGAGGCTCTGAAAAGGGGATATGGCCTTGAGTGATATCAGTTAAGATATCGATATATTACCTGATTCGTATCCAGGCGATTATAGCAGAATCTGTTTAGCCGTAAACGATAAAGAATATTTATTTTGAACCGGGTCGTGTGTCAGAGAGAAGAATGATATACGATCCGGATTTGGATTTAATACTATTTGTAGGTGGAGATATGAAAATAGTTATATCAGATTGCAGCTGGAATTCATATGATGTTGAAAAAGCGAATATTCCTTCCGACTGGGAGGTGGTATGTGCACAGGTGGATCATACTGACGAGGACGCTCTTATTGAAGTACTTAAGGATGCTGATGCTGCCATGTCGGAGTACTGTCATTATACCAGACGCGTAATGGAGGCTTGTCCGAATCTTAAGATCATTTCAGACAGCTCTATGGGCACGGATAATGTAGATCTTGAAGCAGCAAAGGAACTTGGTATTGCTGTGGCAAATGCACCTAGATACTGTATACACGAGGTTGCCGAGCATATTGCAGCAATGGTTCTGTCTATCCTCAGATATATTCCGGGATATGATGCTTCGGTAAAGCAGGATAAACTGTGGGATTTCGGTGTTGCGCCTAAGCTGTACAGAATCGAAGGAATGACTATCGGACTTATCGGCTGCGGAAGAATTTCGACAATGGCGGTCAACTACCTGAAGGGCTTTAATTTCAGAGTTGTAGGTGTGGATCCGTATCTTCCGGAGGAGATTGCAAAGGCTAACGGAATCGAGCTTGTCAAGACAAGAGAGGAAGTTGCAGAAGTTGCTGACATTGTTATCAGTCATATTCCTGTTATAAAGTCTGAGGATGACAAGGTGGATGCGAGATTCTTCAATGCTACAAAGAAGAGTCCGATCTTCATTAACATGGCCAGAGGAGCATCCGTTAATTATGACGATCTTACAGAGGCTCTCAAGAACGGTCATATCAGATGGGCTGGTTTGGATGTAGTAGATACGGAGCCTGCAGATCTTAGTAAAGAGATATTCACGCTTCCGAACGTTACATTCTCACCGCATGCAGCTTTCTATTCGGAAACAGCTCTTGTCGAATGCAGATCCCAGTCGGCACAGAATATCGTAAATTACCTTTCGGGAGATAAATCAAAGGTATTCTACGTAGTTGATCCTGCAAAGTAATAATAGCAGAAATAGCCCCAATGGTGAGGCTATATGATAAAAGAGGAGGAGAAACATGAAGAAATTACTCTCAGTAGCACTTGCCGGTGCAATGGCATTAAGCCTTATTGCATGCGGAAACAGCAGTTCATCAACGGCTTCTACTACTGCAGCGCCTGCGGCAGCAGAGAAGAAGGAAGAGGCAGCTGCACCTGCGGCAGATGGAAAAGTAATTGAGCTCAATCTTGCTCATACGCTTGATGCTGAGCATCCAGTAAATTTGGGAGCTGAGTATTTTGCTGATAAACTTGCAGAGCTGTCAGGCGGTACGATGCATGTTACCGTATATCCTAACTCTGGACTCGGAGATGAGGATGAGGTTGCGGAGATCCAGTCATATTCTGATTCTATTACTTTCTCACTTCCTTCAGGCTGCGTCCTTCAGAACTATACCGGAGCAGCATATGCATTTGACTTCTATTTCCAGTTTGATAACTATGATCAGGTATGGAAGTTCTATGATGGAGAGTATGGAGATTACGTTAAGAAGGATCTCGAGGGAACAGGTCTTAAGGTTCTGAACTATTGGGACAACGGATTCAGAAATCTTACAACAACTGATAAGGAAGTTCATACACCGGCTGACCTTAAGGGAATGAAGATTCGTGTTATGAACGCAGAGACACATCTTGCTGCTTGGAATGCTATAGGTGCAGCTGCTACACCTATCGCTTATGCAGAGGTTTATTCAGCGCTTCAGCAGGGTGTTGTAGACGGAGAAGAGAACCCTGTATTCAACATCTATGGTTCGAGATTCCAGGAAGTTCAGAAGTATGTTCATATGGACAGACATGTTCATGACGTATCTCCATTTATTGTT